>CAUYTY010000177.1 GCA_963575655.1 Gammaproteobacteria bacterium
CCCCCTCTCCTGTTAAGGAGAGGGGGGCGGGGGTGAGGTTTTGGGTTTCCGATAAGGTCTAATGTACATTTTCTAAGAAATGATTTTTCGGAGGGGATTCAACATTGCACATGAAGGAACTCAAGTTACTATCTAAAAAATCCCACATCGCCATCCCAGCAGATGATTGCCGGAATGACGGATAGATAGCAACTTGAGTTAAACTATTCCTACTCTCTACTGAATAGTAATCATCCTCGGAGTAGAATCTAGCCTATTATTCTCTTCGTCGGACTCGCTTACGCTGTGACCCGAATCTGCAAATGCACCGAGATAATAAGTTCCAGGAGCTGCCGACGGGGGAATACCCATCCTACCACTGCATTTGAAAGTAGCTCCCGCCGCTAAACTATCCACTCTGCATCTCCAGCGGGTGTCAACATAATTGGCAAGTGAAATGGGGGCATCGATATTCCGCAGATAGAACGTAATGTAGAAGGGATTAGCAAAGACCGTCCCATTATTCTTAATCGTCGCAACCACGCCACCACTTAGCATGTCTCCTGGGGCTAGTGTAGTATTCAACGATGGACTGTCCATATCAATAACGGTAAGGTCTGGGCTACCGGTTCCCGGATTGACAGCAATTGGGTTAGCGCTAGCCTTCCAATTATTGTGATCGTTATATTCTATTACCTGATTGGTTGGGTCTGCGTAGGCCCCAAGGTAATACTGCTGTGGAATCACATTAAGCCCTACGGTACTACTGCACTTAAAAGTACCGCCCGGTGCTAAGCTGGTAACGTCACACCCCCACCCGGTATCAATATCGGTTGCATTATACAACCTATCTCTAGAAAGATAGAATCTCACATTAAACGCACCCGCCGATGCACTTCCTTGGTTCTTAACCATCGCGACGGCCCCGTTAACGGTTCCCCCTTCAATACCCGACGATGGACTGCTCACGTTCGTAACAATCAGATCTGGCCTACCACCAGAGGCATTAACGGTCATTGGCGTTGAGGCAACTCCCCAATTATTATTTTCGTTACTTTCAGCCACGTTACGAGATGGGTCCGCATAGACACCGAGATAATACTGCCCCGGAGCAGCAGGAATACCCACCGTTCCCGTGCATACAAAGGTGCCTCCCGCGCTCAAGCGAGGAACATCGCATCCCCACCCTGTATCGATATCAGATGCGTCATACGAAGTATTTCTCGAAAGATAGAATCTCGCATTAAACCCACCGACCGCTACCGTTCCTAGGTTTTTAAGTGTTACCTCCCCAGTGATGATACCCCCCTCAACTCCTGTGGATGGACTTACCACATTCGTGACAGTAAGGTCCGGCCGTGCAGCAACAGACACGACAACTTTCTCGGTCACGCCTTTGGCAGCAGCCACACTCGACGTATAGGTCCCAATTCCCGTATCAGGCTCACTGGTCAAGCTGTTCTGACCAGCGTGGCTAAAAGAAGTGGTACCTGTGCCATCGGGGCTGGCAGCACATAAGGGGGCTAAGGGAAGAGTCAATGCCAAAAAGGCAGCAACAGACATCCGTTGGCGATACGCAAAAGTAATTGTGTGCATAAAACCTCCAATAAAAGGGAAAGACAGTAAATCCAAACGCAAGAAAGACATCACAGCCCTAAGACATTCAGAATCTCTGTGAGAAAAGAACCGACTTTAGACATTTTCGCTCGATCAACCCACACTCAACGTGAATCCAGCAGCACCTAACGCCCAGGAATTCTGATAGGTAAGACCAAGCCAATGTACCGAGCAATCTAAAGTCAAACCGAACAAAGAGTGGCCCAGACTACCGGACCCGCACGGTTTCTCACAATTTCAGTTTAATAATCAAGAATATAAACCAAGATATCTGATGTCCGAACGCCGCAAAACTGCCCGATGGTATTACAAATTCAGACAATTGTAAATAACTCAAGTCACCACCTTAAGTGTTTGACCGGAAACTGTCTTGATTTTGCAGCCCGGATAGTTGCCAGCCATTAATCGGGATTGGCAAAGAGGTACCCCTGGATTCTGCGGAAAGGATTCACAACCCTGGAGAGGCCGTAGAATTCTACACCCCTTCCCGGAGTCGAAAGAAAGTTTTCACTGCAATCCGGGAGCACTTCGCTCACTCCCTTCCAAACTCACTCTCCGTCAATATCCTTCAGTGCCTCAACTACCGCTGGAACCAATTGGGCGGCGATTTCATCGCGAACGCGAAGAAAAGATTCGAGTGGCTCACCATGGGGGTCGTGGAAAGGAAGGTGAATGGTGCGTATCGGTCGGGGAAAGAGCGGGCAAGATTCCTTGGCATTGTCACACACGGTCACCACCAAATCGATGGACTCATTCAGGAAAATACTCACATCCTTGGGATAGAGCTCTTCAGTAGTAATACCAAGACGACGCAGAACCTCAATCGCCCCCTCGGCTACTTTGGGTTGAGGACGAGTACCCGCAGAAAGCGCACGTACCCTACCCACCAGGTGATAATTGACCAAGGCCTCAGCCATCTGAGAACGACAAGAGTTTCCAGTACAGAGGATGAGTACGGTTTTCATCGTGATTATCGCACCTCTCTAGTTAGCAGCTTGGATTAACCTATTTCTTCAATGTCAGGTCTTCTTCGGGAAAAAGAGAAAGAACCTCGACACCATTTTCGGTAACCAACAACGTGTGTTCCCATTGTGCGGAAAGACTGTGATCTTTGGTAATCACCGTCCATTTATCAGGCATCAACTTCACTGCTGCCTTACCTGCATTGATCATCGGCTCAAGGGTGAAAGTCATTCCAGGAACCAATATTACCCCCTTCCCCGGATCACCGTAGTGCAACACCTGGGGCTCTTCGTGGAATGCCCGGCCAATCCCGTGACCACAATACTCCCGCACCACCGAACACCCCTGACGCTCGGCATGCCACTGAATGGCATGACCAATATCCCCCAAGGAAACCCCCGGACGGACGCTGGCAATTCCGATACACAGGCATTCATAACAAATCCGCACAATACGTCGTGCGGCGACATTAGGCTCCCCTACGAAAAACATCCTGCTGGTATCACCATGCCAACCGTCCTTGATGACGGTAATGTCAACATTGATGATATCCCCGCTCTTGAGTACCCGATCTCCCGGAATTCCATGACAAACCTGGTGATTAACCGAGGTGCAGATGGACCGCGGGAAACCATGGTAATTAAGGGGGGCAGGAATGGCTCGCTGAACGTTCACGATGTAGTCATGGCAGATCCAGTTCAGTTCGTCGGTAGTCACCCCAGGACGAACATAAGGTTCGATCATCAGCAACACATCGACCGCCAAACGGCTGGCGATGCGCATTTTCTCAATCTCCGAAGGCCCTTTGATAATGATCGACATGCGCGGCGGGTTCTCCACAACGATATGATTGTAAAAGTATTTGTTGGCTAGACCGGGAAGCTCCGGGGCGGGCCGGGTTTGTTCTACAAAAAAGGTTATGGTATAAAGCGCCGGCCTTACTGGCAAATATCCCACACACGCATCGTCACGACCGCCTGGGTGCCTGGCAACAGGTTGGCGCTCGGGGTGCGTGGAGGTCCATAACCCAACTCTACTGGAGTACATCCCATGGCCAATGTGTCCATGCGCCAAATGCTGGAAGCTGGTGTCCACTTCGGTCACCAGACCCGTTACTGGAACCCCAAGATGGCCCCGTACATCTTCGGGGAGCGCAATAAGATCCACATTATCAACCTAGAACGGACACTGCCCCTCTACCAGGAGGCAATGAATTATCTGGGGAAGATCGCTGCCCGGAAGGGGACCATCCTCTTCGTAGGGACCAAGAGCGCCGCAGGCGCCTGCGTCAAGGAAGAGGCCGAGCGTTGTGGAATGCCTTACGTCAACCACCGCTGGTTGGGTGGAATGCTCACCAACTTCAAGACTGTCCGTCAGTCCATCAAGCGTCTGCGCGAGCTGGAGGCGATGCTCGCCGACAACAGCGCGGTTCGTCTCACCAAAAAGGAAGTGTTGGGACTACGTCGTGACCTCGACAAACTGGAGCGTAGCCTCGGCGGTATTAAGGATATGTCTGGGGTTCCAGACGTATTGTTCGTCATCGACGTAGGCAACGAAAAGATCGCCGTGAGCGAGGCGAATAAACTCGGTATCTCCGTAGTGGGTGTGGTGGACACCAACAACAGCCTGAACGGTATCGAATACGTGATCCCAGGCAACGACGACGCCATCCGAGCCATCCAGCTCTATGTCCACGGCGCCGCTGACGCCATCCTGGACGCCCGGACCGGAATGGGTGGAGAGTTCGTGGAAGTCGAAGAGGCGGCACCTACCTCCGTCGAAGGGATGTGAGTGCTGACGCCCCGCGCCAATCCATACCACCATTCTTCATAACTACTCTTCCGTTATCGGAAAATAGGTGAGATCAGGATTATCCCTCAGGATCTAGTCATTCCCCCCGACCTCGCTGTTCTTAACCTCCTTAGGTAAAGACGAGGAGGCGGGGGAATTGAATGGTTATCCTCAACGATGGTCCTCCGTTATTTCACATATATATCCGACGAGGAATAACTACTTTTACCTGTAGAGGAAAGTTTCATGCAGATCACTGCTGCCATGGTGAAGGAGCTACGTGAACGCACCGGCTCCGGCATGATGGAATGCAAAAAGGCCCTGACCGAGGCTGCCGGCGATATTGACGCCGCAGTCGAGGCCATGCGTAAGGCCGGGCTGGCCAAGGCCGACAAGCGTGCGGGTCGAGTAGCCGCCGAAGGCCGCGTTATCATTAAGGTCGATACTGGTAATCAACGTGCGGTGATCGTAGAGGTCAATTGCGAGACCGATTTCGTGGCTCGTGGCGATGACTTCCTGGATTTTGCCGACACCGTGGCAATGAAAATCCTAGCGACCGACCCTAGCGATCTCACGGTCCTGTCGGGATTGCCTCTAAAGTCCGACGGCGCCAGCGTAGAACAGGTACGTCAGGCGCTCGTGGCCAAGATTGGCGAAAACATGTCAATACGCCGCTTCAGCGTCCTCAATAGTGGCGGCGGGCAGTTCTCTACCTATATCCACGGAACCCGTATCGGCGTTTTAGTTGAAATGACCGGTGGTTCCAACGAATTGTGCAAGGATATCGCGATGCATATCGCGGCAAGCCGCCCGGTATGCGTCTCTCCTGATCAAGTACCGGCCGAGTTGGTGGCCAAAGAACGCGAAATCTTTACCGCCGTATCTGCGGCTGAGACCGGTAAGCCCCCTGCAATTGTCGAGAAGATGGTCGCCGGTCGGATGCGCAAGTTTCTCGACGAGGTAGCACTGATTGGCCAGCCCTTCGTCAAGGATCCAAATCTAACGGTCGGGAAACTACTCGCCGAACATAAGGCAACGGTAGTGCGTTTCGTGCGTTACGAGGTCGGCGAAGGCATCGAAAAAAAGTCTGCGGACTTCGCTGCCGAAGTGATGGCCCAGGTCCGAGGCGATTGAGCAATCCTATGGCTCCCCTCTACCGCCGGATTCTGCTCAAACTCAGCGGCGAGGCTCTCGCCGGTGACGGGGGCGAACAGGGACTTGCCCCCGAGGTCCTGACACGAATGGCCACGGAGATCCGTGAAGTTGTCGAGTGTGGGGTCCAGGTGGGGGTCGTGGTTGGTGGGGGCAACCTCTTCCGTGGTGCTGCCTTGGTTAAGTCAGGACTGTCGCGCGTTGCTGGCGACACTCTGGGGATGCTCGCCACCATGATGAACGCCCTGGCGCTCCAGGATGTGCTCGAACGCCACGCACTACCCGCCCGGGTCATGTCGGCCTTGCCCATCCCCACGGTGTGCGAGTCCTTCAATGCCCGGGAGGCCCGAGCTCACCTCGAAGCCGGACGGGTGGTGATCTGTGCCGCCGGTACGGGCAACCCATTTTTCACCACTGATTCAGCAGCGGCCTTGCGCGCTATCGAGATCGGTGCGGAGGTCATGCTCAAGGCAACCAAGGTAGACGGGATCTATGACCGCGACCCGGTACGCGACCCCGCTGCACAGCGCTTCTCACATCTGAGTTATGACGAGGTACTAGCGCGCCGTCTCGGGGTGATGGACCTGACCGCCATCCTACTGTGCCAAGACCACGGCATGCCGGTACGAGTATTCAATATGAACCGCCCTGGAGCACTACACCGGGCCGTCACCGACCCCGAAGAAGGTACTCTGGTCGAGTAGAGAAAAATCTATGACCGACGATATCAAAAAAACCACTGTCCAACGCATGACGAAGACCATCGAGGCCCTTCGTCACGAACTCGGCAAGCTGCGCACAGGTCGTGCCCATCCGAGTCTGTTGGACCATGTCACTGCCCCCTATTACGGCAATGAAGTGCCTCTCAACCAGGTGGCCAACATCACGGTATCCGATGCTAGAACGCTAGTCGTTACCCCCTGGGAAAAAAACATGGTGTCTGTGATAGACAAGGCCATTCGCGCCTCGGATCTCGGACTGAACCCAACGACTGTGGGTAATGTCATCCGAGTACCGCTACCGCCATTAACCGAGGAGCGCCGTCGCGACTTGGTCAAGGTGGTACGCCATGAAGGAGAAGGGACCAAGGTGGCGGTGCGTAATATTCGTCGCGACGCCAACCAAGAATTTAAGACCCTGCTTAAGGACCACAAGATCTCCGAGGATGCGGAGCGTCGTGCCCAGGATGAGGTCCAGAAAATCACCGATAAACATATCACCGAGATTGATAAGGTCCTCACCACCAAAGAGGCCGACCTGATGGAAGTCTGAGAATCTACATGATTCTCCCAAGATAAATCTCACGTCGGAGAGCAGCGTTAAAAACCTAGAGTAACCATTACCTCCCCCTCCGATAGAGAGAATGTGAACGGTTACAAGATTAGGTGACTATCCCCCTTTAGGATGGGGGGGGCGGTCATGAGATCCCTTGACGCTATCTTTAATTGGTTTGCAAATGTTCACTCCCTCTCGTGGAAACGCGGGCGTTTTGCCCGCTCTGATGCCGACCAAGGTGTCCGCACTCCCGGAGAAATTTGAACGGTTGCGTTGGTTTCTTCGCGTTTTACCCAAAGCTATGGGACTGAACGGAGCCTTGCCATGTCTGCCCCTACGCCGGATCCCTTGCCCCGTCATGTTGCCATCATTATGGACGGCAATGGGCGCTGGGCCAGCCGTCGCCACTTACCTCGTTTTGCCGGTCACCGAGCGGGCGTAGGACGGGTGACGGAGATGGTCCGCGTCTGCAATCAGCGAGGGATTCAGGTCCTCACCTTGTTCGCATTTAGCAGCGAGAATTGGCGTCGCCCCGCCCAAGAAGTGAGTTTGTTGATGGAGTTATTTATAACTACGTTGCGACGCGAGGTACAAGAATTACACCGTAATAATGTCCAACTCCGCATCATCGGTGCCCGCACCGCTTTTCCCGAACGGCTCCAAAAACAGATCCGCATCGCCGAGGAGCGCACTGCGGCCAATACTGGTTTGGTTCTAGCGATCGCAGCCAATTACGGTGGACGTTGGGATATCGCCGAGACCGCCCGACGCTTGGCAGAACGTGTGGCCGCAGGTCAAATCATTCCCGCAGATATCACCCCCGACTATTTTGGACGAGAGATATGCCTGGGAGAGTTTCCAGAACCCGATCTCTTTATCCGTACCGGTAGTGAACAACGCATCAGCAATTTCCTACTCTGGCAAGTCGCGTATTCCGAGTTGTACTTCACCGATACCCTCTGGCCAGATTTTGACGAGGCCTCCCTTGATGAGGCATTGCGCTGGTTTGGCTCTCGCCAGCGGCGCTTCGGGCGTACCAGCGAACAGATAGATACAGGAACCACTGCCGACGTTTCCACATGACGTAATCATTCACTCCTTCCCTATTGGGGGGGAAGTAAGGGAAAAAGCGTGTAGGATATTTTTGTGTATACGATATTGTTCAACTCTTTCGGAAATGCTAAAAATCTAGAATGCTAAGAATCTAGGTGGAAGAATACAGATATAGCTTCGATCTAAACTGCGAGTCGTATCGTGAAATGGTAAAAACGTGTAATGAGCTGTTAAAGGAGTTGGTTTCCTTTGAAATTGGAAGAAATTAAAAATGTACGGGGTTGAGTATTTTTCCCTTAGAAGAAAAAGTACCTGACCCCGTGCATTCTACTAATTACCGCCAGTAACCTAAAAGTGATGCACCACGAAATAAAATGCTTCATGATTAATTAATGGACACTATTCACCATTCAACCGATTATTCCACGTATGCGTGCATCACCCCTCTATAGGCGCATTATCACTGCGTCTATTCTTATCCCGCCGGTAGTAATGGGAATATTGTTGTTGCCTACGGCAGTCTTGGCGCTGTTAACAGGACTGGTGATCGCGCTGGGTGCGTGGGAATGGGCGGTATTGGTAGGTCTTCCTCGTTATGGTTACGTTGCCCTAACCGGGAGCGCCCTCGTTGTTGCTTGGTGGTTTCTCCAGAATTCATCGACCCCGATGGATCTACCGACTTTTGGGGTAGCCGTATGGGGATTGGGACTATTGGTCGTGTGGCGTTACCCGAGATTGCCCTCCTGGTGGTGGACACGCCCCACCAAGGTATTGGCAGGAGTCTTGGTCTTAGTCCCGGCCTGGGCCTCGCTAATAGCCCTCCATGGCGGACACTTGCCTGGCGCATCCGATGGACCCCGCTATACCCTCTTTCTCTTCATCTTGGTATGGGCCGCTGATAGCGCCGCTTTTTTCACTGGAAAAAAGTGGGGGAACCGCCGGCTGGCCCCGCGCGTTAGTCCTGCTAAGACCATGGAAGGGTTATGGGGAGCAATAGTGGCCACGATGGCAATAGCCGCAGGGGGCGCCTGGTGGCTAGGCCTAGGGACACAGCAGTGGATCCCATTTGCGGGCCTGTGCGTAGTGACGTTATTGTCCTCGGTCCTGGGCGATCTATTCGAGAGTGTCATCAAACGTACCCAAGGGGCCAAAGATAGCGGCACGTTGCTACCCGGCCATGGAGGGGTCCTAGACCGCATTGACAGCCTGACGGCCGCTGCCCCGGTATTCGTCGTTGGATTGGTATGGCTGTGGAGACTGGCAACGTGAGGGTCGCAACAACGGGATCTCCCCAGGGGATAGCAGTACTCGGGGCGACGGGCTCCATAGGGGTCAGTACCCTCGACGTACTGGCCAATCACCCTGATCGATTCCGGGTCATCGCCCTCGCGGCGCACCATTCCGTGGACCGCCTGTTGGCACAATGCCTACAATTCCGTCCACGTTATGCAGTACTGGCCGCCCCTGAGGCGGCCGCTGTGTTTGCAGCGCGGACACGTGAGTTACTCCCAGAATTGACGGTGTTGACCGGGGAGGAAGGGTTGGCCACGGTTGCCTCCCTGCCAGAGGTCGATCAGGTCATGGCAGCCATTGTGGGGGCCGCTGGACTACGTTCGACATTGGCGGCGGTACGCGCCGGTAAACGTGTTCTGCTCGCCAACAAGGAATCCCTGGTAATGGCCGGGCGGTTATTCATGGAAGAGGTACGCACCCACGGGGCAGAGATCCTCCCGGTCGATAGCGAGCACAACGCTGTCTTTCAGTGCCTACCTAGTGGCGCGGGACATCTCACGGAGAAAGGGATACGCCGCATCCTACTCACGGCATCGGGGGGGCCCTTTCGTACCTGGTCGATGGAGGCCCTGGCCGAGGTTACCCCAGAGCAGGCCATCGCCCACCCCAATTGGGTCATGGGTCGCAAGATCTCCGTAGACTCCGCCACCATGATGAACAAGGGCCTGGAAGTCATCGAGGCGTGCTGGCTGTTCGATGCCCCACCAGAACGGGTAGAGGTGTTAATTCACCCCCAGAGCGTGGTCCACTCCATGGTAGAGTACGAAGATCGTTCGGTACTGGCCCAGCTTGGCAATCCCGATATGCGTACCCCCATCGCCCACGCCCTGGCGTGGCCGGAACGCATCGAATCGGGGGTGGCAAGTCTCGATTTCTGGAGCATGAAGGCGTTGCACTTCGAGCCGGTAGATCGCAGTCGTTTTCCGTGCCTGGACCTTGCCTATCAGGCCCTACGCAGAGGTGGTACCGCCCCTGCCGTGATGAATGCGGCCAATGAAATAGCGGTACAGGCATTTTTGGAGCGACAGATTCGATTTACCGACATCGTGCGTACCGTCGAGACCACATTGACCACAGTACCAATCCAATCCGCCGATAATCTCTCCAACATATTTGAGGCAGATACTGCGGCAAGGGATTGCGCGACAGATTGGATACAACACAATTTTCTCCAGCAATAGAGACACTAGGAATTTTTCTGTACGATAAAAATTCTTTAATGTTTCTTGCCCGGACTGATTTCTTAATTCCGTTTTTTGCGATACAGATAACGTGGACGAACTATTACTCTCCCTCGGATCCTTTCTCGTCACTTTGGGCCTACTGGTAACGGTCCACGAATTTGGCCATTTCTGGGTAGCGCGCCGCTTGGGGGTCAAGGTGTTGCGCTTCTCGGTGGGTTTCGGTAAGCCGCTGTGGTCGCGTCGTGCGGGAGCTGATCAGACCGAATACGTCATTGGGATGCTCCCCCTCGGGGGCTACGTGAACATGCTGGACGAAACGGAGGCCCCCGTTGATGCCGAAGAGGTCCATCGTGCGTTCAATCGCCAAGGAGTCGGTCGACGGATGGCAATTGTGGTAGCAGGTCCAGTTGCCAACCTCTTGTTCGCAGTCGTTGCCTATTGGTTGATGTTCATCATCGGCGTAACTGGAGTCCGGCCGCTGTTAGGGATCGTAGAGCCAGGAACCCCAGCGGCACGGGCGGGATTTAGCGCTGGTGAGGAGATCATCAGCGTGGAGGGGTCCCCTACCCCGACCTGGGAGGCGGTTACCATCGCCCTGCTCCAGAACTCCATGGATCAGGAGGTGGTTCGCCTGGAAACTGTAGGTCCATCGGAGAAACACCACATTCGAAGCATCAACGTGGAAGGAGTGATGCTGGGTGAGCCAGGTACGGCGCTACATGATCTGGGCTTTCATCCGGGCCGCTTCCCCCTGATACCGGTGCTGGACACGGTCGAGCCAGGCGGTGCAGCATTCAAGGCGGGCCTCGAACCAGGAGATCGAATACGGAGTGCCAACGATCAACCCATCGAATATTGGGAACAGTGGGTGGAGTATGTGCGTACCCATCCTGGACAAACTATCCAGATCGAGGTGGACCATCTAGGTGGACACCGAGCCCTGACCATAGTCCCCGTCGCCCAGGCTGGCCCCCACGGAGCAACGGTCGGACGAATTGGGGCCTCGGTTCGCATCCCGGAAGGGTACGGCGAACGTCTGCGCGCCGATCTGAGCTATCCACCGAAAGAGGCCTTGGGGGCAGCACTGACCAAGGTGAGGGAAATGTCAATCCTCACCCTGCGCCTACTTGGGAAAATGATCGAAGGGGAGGCATCGGTAGATAACCTCTCAGGCCCGCTGAGCATCGCGCAACTTGCTGGAAAATCAGCAGCCGTCGGCCTTTCTCCATTCCTTGCCTTCCTTGGTTTGGTGAGTCTGAGCCTGGGCGTCCTGAACTTGTTTCCTATTCCGGTCTTGGATGGGGGACATCTTCTGTATTACCTTATTGAACTGGTCACCGGGAAACCCCTCCCGGAGTGGATCCTGGCATGGGGACAGAAGTTGGGTACCGCGCTCCTCCTCAGCTTGATGACTCTTGCGGTATTTAATGACCTAAACCGGCTCTTCGGCTCCTGACAATAACATGAATCGTACAGATCGGCAGGTAGGCACGCGCGGCGTGGATTGGAATGGGCGCCCCAAATTTAGTCAATGTTCGACAGAATTCCATTGGGTTACCCTTCTGATACTCACCATGAGACGCCCCCCGATGCAATGGCTCCTCTTCCTGGCAACCCTCTGGACAATCACACCAGCACTAGCGGGGACCGATCCCTTCACCATTCGCGATATCCGTATCGAAGGGTTACAACGCATCGCACCAGGTACCGTCTTTAATTATCTCCCCCTCAAGGTCGGTGATCGCATTGATAATACCGGGTCGAGCGCCGCGATTCGTGCCCTATTCAAGACGGGTTTCTTTCAGGATGTACGTTTAGAGCGGGAAAATGACCTGCTGGTGGTCGCCGTAGTGGAACGCCCCGCCATTGCCAGCGTGGAATTCTCTGGTAATCGTGAGATTGAGACCGACAAACTCAAAAGTGCCCTCAAAGATACGGGACTGGCCGAAGGCCGAGTCTTCGACCGTTCCATGCTCGCCCGCGTCGAACAAGAATTGCAACGCCAGTATTTTGGCCGTGGCAAATACGCCATCAAGCTCCAAACCACCGTCACCCCACTCGAACGCAATCGGGTTGGGATCACCATCACCATTAACGAGGGTCGTGCGGCACGGATCCATCGTATTGCCTTAGTCGGCAATCGCGCATTCTCCGACGCAGAGCTACGTAAACAAATGGAATTGGATACCGGGGGCTGGTGGTCTTGGTTGACCAAGGATGATCAATATTCCAAAGCCAAACTAGCCGGCGACCTCGAAACTTTGCGCTCGTGGTACATGGACCGGGGGTATCTCAATTTCACTATTGACTCAACCCAGGTCTCACTTACCCCCGATAAGAAAGATGTCTACGTCACGATTAATCTCACCGAGGGTGAGGTCTACACCTACAAAGAGGTCAAACTCTCTGGCAACTTGATCGTGTCTGAGGAAAAGTTGCGCGAACTCCTTAAACTAAACCCTAACGAGGTATTTTCTCGACGTAAGGTCACCGATGCCACCACCGCAGTCAGTGACCGTCTCGGTGAGGAGGGTTATGCCTTCGCCAATGTCAATCCGGTCCCGGAGCTGGATAAGAATACCCACCAGGTGTCGCTAACCTTCTTCATAGACCCAGGTAAGCGGACCTACGTAAATCGTATTAATTTCTCTGGTAACACCAAGACCGCAGATGTCGTATTGCGTCGGGAGATGCGTCAAATGGAAGGAGCGATGGTAGACGCTGCTAAACTAAAACGCTCCCGCACCCGACTGGATCGCCTCGGTTTTTTTGACGAGGTTACTATGCAGACCCCAGCGGTGAAAGGTACAGCAGACCTTATGGATGTAAATTTTAATGTCACCGAACGCCCCTCCGGGAGCGTCATGGCGGGTATTGGCTATGGACAGACCCAGGGTGTTATCTTGAGCGCCAGCGTCAATCAAGATAATTTTATGGGTACCGGTAACCGCGTGGTGGCATCCTTCAATAACAGTCAAATCACCCGCATCTACAGCGCCTCCTATACCAACCCCTATTGGACAGCTGATGGTATCAGCCGCACCATTGGTATCTACGACCGTTCCACTGATGCCGCTCAGGCCAACCTCGCGGCCTATACCGCTAATAGCTATGGCACCAACATCTCGTTCGGGGTACCCATCAACGAATTCGACGGCGTCCGCTTCGGAATAGGTTATGACAATTACAATATCACTGAAATATTCAATAGTACCCCTAAAGTCTACAGCGACTATCTAGCGGTAAACGGCCATATCTTCGGTGATGCCAAGCTTACCGCCGCTTGGGCTCACGATACCCGCAATCGCGCCATCTTCCCCGACCGTGGCGTATGGCAATACACCTCCCTGGAAACAACTATCCCGGGCAGCACCCTTGACTATTACAAGTTGGAGTATCGTCACCACTGGTATCACCCCCTTACGGACACATTAACTTTGCTCCTACGGGGGGAAGTTGGTTATGGTGCGGGCTGGGGTAAAAACGAGAGTTCGCTCCCCTTTTTCGACCGGTTCTATGCGGGTGGGATCACCTCGGTACGTGGTTTCCGCGACAATGCCCTGGGTCCCAAGGTTAATCAACCTCTCAATCTCGATGGAACGGCCAACCTGTCAAATGGTCGACCGCTGGGCGGTGACCTGCGACTGGTGGGCGGTGCCGAAGTCCTGTTTCCCGCACCTTTTGCCAAAGATAACAAACAATTGCGTCTAAGCGGTTTCGTTGACTTCGGCAATGTTTACGGCGTCGGTGAAAAATTCGACACCGGACAATTGCGTTATACTGCCGGTCTCGCCGCTAACTGGCAGTCCCCACTCGGCCCGCTGGTATTCAGCCTGGCCAAGCCACTTAATTCCTCAGCGGACGACGAGCGGCAGATGTTCCAATTCACCATTGGTACATCCTTCTAAATTCCTGATATCACCCCTAGAGGTGAAAGGCGAATTTGAAATAAACGTGACCGTTTACCCCTCTTTCCAACGGAAAGGGGTGAACGATTACCAGCAAACGTGGAGGTCACATTTGAAACGGTCGTATCTATTGCTCTCGGTATTTACTACCGGATTTCTACTGCCCGCACTACCAGCAGCAGCAGAGACCAAGATTGGTTTTGTCAACATGGCCCGGATTGAAGAAGAGGCACCGCAACTGGATGCCCTTCGTAAAAAATTTGAGCATGAGTTCTCACCTCGGGAAAAAGAACTGGTCACCAGCCAACGGGATCTCAAAAAGCTTGAGGATCAACTCGAACGCGACGGCGCCACCATGAGCGATAACCAACGTGCCAAACTCGAGCGTGATATCCTCGCACGACGCCGCGACCTTAAACGCACTACCGATGATTTCCGTGAAGACCTAACCATTCGTCGTAACGAGGAATTGGCCAGCCTCAACCATCAGGTCGGAGACGTAATTCGAGACCTCGCCCGTGCTGAAAAATTCGATCTCATATTTACCGCCGGGGTGGTCTACGCCAGCGATCGAGTCGATGTTACAGGAAGGGTGCTCGAACAACTCAGGTCGATGAAGTAGAAACTATCCACCAAGGGAGAGCCATCACATGGGATTAACCTTGGGTGAATTAGCGCAGCAAGTAGGCGCGACCTTCCATGGCGATACCACTATCACCATCCAGCGGATTACGACCTTAACCAATGCGGGTCCAGGAGATCTAAGTTTTCTCTCCAACCCGCGCTACCGTCGTTATCTGGCGGATACCCGAGCGGCGGCGGTGATCCTCGGTCCCGAAGATCTAGCGCAGTGCCCGGTCCCAGCTTTAGTGAGTAAAAATCCGTATCTCGCCTTTGCCAAAGCGGTGGCAGCCTTGAATCCTGCCCCGCCTTTCCTCCAAGGCATACACCCTACTGCGGTGGTCGACCCAAATGCGGAAATAGACGAGAGTGCCTGCATCGGTCCATTGGCTGTAGTTGAGGCCGGCGCTAAGATCGAGGCTGGGGTGATTGTCGGTCCAAGCTGCATAGTGGGTGCCGAGAGTAGCATTGGGCCAGCAAGCCGATTAGTAGCCAATGTCACCATCTGTCACGGTGTACGCATTGGGGCGCGCGTCATTCTCCATCCCGGAACGGTAATCGGCAGTGATGGCTTTGGATTGGCCCGAGATGGGGAACGCTGGTTTAAAATTCCACAAGTAGGTAGCGTAATTGTTGGTGACGACGTCGAGATCGGTGCCAATACCACCGTAGACCGCGGCACCCTGGAGGATACAGTAATCGAAGAGGATGTTCGCATCGATAATCAGGTACAGGTCGCCCACAATTGCTACATCGGCGCCCACACCGCCATTGCCGGCTGCGTGGGAATTGCCGGAAGTGCTCGGATTGGACGCCGCTGCACCATTGCCGGCGCCGCAGGAATCGCCGGACACCTGGAGATCTGCGATGATGTGCATATCACCGCGATGAGCATGGTCGTCCAACCAATAACCGAACCCGGCGTCTATTCCTCAAATCTCCCCGCCGAACCTAATCGGCAGTGGCGGCGCAATGTTGCCCGTTTTCATCATCTCGATGCGATGGCCTATCGCCTGCGAACAGTAGAACAAAAATTGGCAACGCTCCTAAAAAAGGAGCCGTGAATCTTCCCGACGCAATCGTCGCGACTTTTTGGAGGCTTTAGTGACTGACTCAAAAGGTAGTTCTTTAAATACCCTCGATATCCATCAGGTGCTCAAACACCTGCCACATCGTTATCCATTCTTACTCGTCGATCGCGTCCTCGATTACGAACCAAATAAGTCTCTGCGCGCCATCAAGAATGTCACCATCAACGAGCCATTCTTCCAGGGGCACTTCCCCTTCCGTCCCGTGATGCCCGGGGTATTGATCCTGGAGGCAATTGCCCAGGCCACCGGGATCCTCGCCTTTCTTTCCACGGGAACCCTCCCCAGCGAACGCTCGCTGTATTACTTTGTGGGCGTGGACAATGCACGCTTTAAGCAACCCGTAGAACCCGGCGACCAAATGGTGCTAGAGGTCGAGGTATTACGCACCATGCGGGGAGTCTGGAAATTTCGGGGCGAAGCTAAAGTAGACGGTAAAGTAGTGGCCAGCGCCGAAATGATGTGCGCTGAACGGGAGATCGAACCTCCCACCCTCCCCGGAGGAAAGGCGTCTTGATCGATCCGCGTGCGGTAATAGATCCTGGGGCCTCACTGGCCTCAGATGTAACTATTGGTCCCTATACCATCGTTGGACCCGGTGTAGAGATTGGGGCCGGCACTCGAATCGGTCCTCACTCCGTCATCCAGGGACCCACTCGTATTGGACGAGATAACCAAATCTTCCAATTCACATCGATCGGCGACAGCCCTCAGGATAAAAAATATCAAGGTGAACCCACCGAACTCCATATTGGTGACGGCAACACCATCCGTGAGTATTGCACGATAAATCGTGGTACCGTCCAAGGGGGAGGCATCACCAGAATTGGCGATGATAATTGGATCATGGCCTACGCTCATATTGCCCACGATTGCCAGATCGGTAGCCATGCCATCTTCGCCAATGCCGCCTCGCTTGCCGGCCATGTCAACGTAGGGGATTGGGCGATTCTCGGTGGTTTTACCTTGGTCCATCAATTCTGTTCTCTGGGTGTCCATTGTTTCACCGCCTTTGGGAGCGTCATTGGCCAGGATGTACCCCCCTATGTCCTGGTCTCCGGCCATATGGCCCGTCCCCATGGTCTTAACACCGAGGGATTACGCCGCCGTGGTTTTTCCCCCGAAACATTGCAACAGCTACGACGCGCCTACAAAATCATCTATCGCTCAGGATTTACCCTAGAACAGGCCATTGCCCGTCTCCGGGAAATGACTGAGGAATGCCCCGAGGTTGGCTTATTCGTAGATGCACTATCGAAGGCAACTCGGGGCATTATTCGTTAAACGGCGTTTTCTACACACCCAGCCTAAAATTAATCATCCTCTTAGATGGAAACAATCAGACCAGTATTACCCACGAAAGAATCCCCGTAGGGCCTCGCACAGGTATATTGGGTCAAACACACCACCACTTTCCCGAATACTGTGCATAGCCCAAATGGGACAACCAACATCAACCGTTGTAATCCCCAACCTGGCCGCAGTCATCGGGCCAATGGTTGACCCGCAGGCAAGATCGCTACGATGCGTGTATCTCTGAAAGGGCACTCCGACCCGTTCGCAGATCCGGATGAACTGTGCCTCACCGACACAATCCGTGGCGTAACGCTGATTGGTGTTGATCTTGATCGCCGGTCCAGCGTTGACTTTAACCATATGCAACGGCTCGTAGGCTCTGGGAAAATTTGGGTGGTAGGCATGGGCAGCATCAGCACTAATTAGCAGACTCCGCGCCAGGGTTTGCTTATAGCTTGATGACTGCAATTCTATGACATCACTGATTCTTTCCAGGACATCTGAGATAAAACTACCCATGGCGCCCTTGCTGCTTTCACTGCCGATTTCTTCGTGGTCAAAAAACGCGCCCACGCAGGTATTGTCCATAGGCTCCGTTTCCAATAGCGCAGTCAAACCCGCATAGCAAGAACTGAGATTGTCAAGTTGACGGTTGGCAATAAACTCCTGTTGAGGTCCCCATAAGCTTCCTTTTTGGGTATCGTAGACGTTGATCTCCCAGCTTATAATGTCGGAAAAATCGCATCTGAGCGACTCACTCAAGAGTTCTCCAAAATATTGATGCGGTACTTGGTTGGGTTTAAGTCCAGCAATCAACAAAGGTAATTCCGTTTGTTTGTTGAATTTGAGCCCATCCTCATTGACGGAGCGATTCATATGGATAGCGAGATTGGGCAGCCGTACCAACGGCGCTTCAAAACGGAACAGACGGGTTACCATCGCATCGCCAACCCGCAGACAGACTCGGCCCGCAAGACTGAGATCTCGGTCGGAAAAACTAGCCAGAATCGGACCACCGTAGACCTCGACACCCAATCGCATCATATTCTCAACCCCATGCGGCGCCAATGGCTTGAGTCGTAATCCTGGTGAATCCGTGTGGGCACCCACGATACGAAATCCGATCTCCGGTAATGGCATACTTCCTAAAATGAAGGCGATGAGCGCAGAATCTCCCCGCGTCACATAATACTTGCCCCCCGGTATTAACGACCAGGATTGAATTTCTTCCAACCGCGTAAATCCCTTCCCTCGCAATTCTCGCTCCATCGTGGCGATAACATGCCAGGGGCTTGGGCTAGCGTCGATAAAGTCCAATAGATTCTGGGCATTTTGGCGGATCCCATTAGAGATAATCATGATGTATTAATCCTCGCTTACCATTAGAGATTATTGGGAATAGAACCTCTCCCCCCCTCCTTAACAAGAAGAAAGTGGGAGTTGTTTCTGGACATGTTATTCCCTACCGAAATAACAAATAAGTAGCGACTTGAGTTAGGTAATTCAGACACCGGATCACCTCCTCCGCTAATGACACTAGAGCCTTGTAACTGTTTATTCCTTCCGCAACAGGAGTGCGTGAACAGTTACGAGCACCGACCAAAAATCCCGCCGCCCCCTTCGCGACTTATACAGGGTAATACGGATTAATTCACATGAAAATAATCCATAAATTTTCTTTAATGGTGGCAGTGATTATTATTATGATCGTTACCATTGGGGCTTCCACACTAATCTCCGCCAAGAAGATTATGCGCAATACTGCCAAAGAAGAAATCGCCGAATTCGTTGCAAATCAAATAAAGAGTTTCGATTGGAATTTTAACGATACTATCTCCCTAGTCGAAGTATTTGTTCGCCAAACCGATGTACTGGACTGGGTGCAGCGCTCGAATCTCGCATATGAAGCCATGCCAGATACCCAAAGCTATATTGATCACATGGATCAAGATTGGATTTCGAAAAGAACGCCTGCAACCGACTTATTCAAGGAATTGGCGGCCAATCCTCTGTCTCGGGAAATAAGTAAAATGGCCACGCTCCACAACCGAGGCACCTCGCCGGGTCCTTTTGGTGAGATCTTCATCACCAATCGTTGGGGGGCCGTCGTTAGTCTAAATAATCGGACCTCAGACTTTAGACAAGACGACGAATACTGGTGGCAAGCTGCGAAGGAAAGTATGAAACACGGTGGGGTCTATCTCGCCCCGCTCGCCTATGATGAAAGCTCGGAATCGTGGGATGTTGCTCTTGCCATTGCGTTGCAACTACCCGATGGTACCTTCGCCGGAGTTATCAAGGTTAGCATTCGTGCCCAATGGATTATTGCACGTTTTGGTGAACAGCTAGAATTAACCCACGAAAATCCACATGAACGCGAACATCGCCATTGGTACTTGCTAACTGCCGAGGGACGTGTTCTGTACTCCTCGGAACCATTCATTTTCTTACAACAGGTATCAGATCATATCAATTTCCAAGAAATAAGTAGGTTGGGCACCGGGATATTGGATGAGGATCATAGTAAATATCTGGATGTGTTTACCACCTCTAAAGGGTTTGGCAAGTTTCCAGGATTAGGTTGGATACTACTCTTGAAACATAATAAAAAACAATCATTTGCTGCTATCGACAGTCTTTTGAATCATCTCGCCACCACCGTTCTAATCGTAACCGGGATCGCTTTTCTGTTTGGCGTAGGTATTTTTCGCTATCTCAGAATACATATTGCCCAATTGACTCGATGGGTATGCGACATTGGCCAAGGTCAGCCTAACGTAACTCACGGCGTATATCCTAACGATGAATTCGGGACATTGGCCGGCGCCTTGCATAATATGGTAGGTAAACTGACTCAGATAACCGTCTCACGCAACCAGCTACAACGAGAGACTCAGGAACGAGCTAAAGTAGAGAAAATATTACGCAAAGAACGAGACTTTAATGCATTACTCTTGGCTTCCACCGTTGATGGGATTTATGTTACTGACCTGAACGGGCGCTGTACCTTCATCAATCACAGCGGGTTAACATTTCTGGGCTTCTCTTCAACTGAGGAAGTCATTGGCCGGGAAATGCACGCTTTGATTCATCATACTCGTAGCAACGGCACAGCCTATCCGTTGTCCGAATGTCTTGCCCATGGCCCTAGTCATCAGGATCAAACATTGGCGGTGACCGAAGATTTATTTTTCCGTCATCATGATATTGCCTTCCCAGTAGAATATTCAACCCAGCCAATGTATCAGCATGGGATCATCGTAGGCTCAGTAACTGTATTCCGCGACATTACCGAACGCAAGGCCTACGAAACCAATCTCCAATACATGGCAAACTATGATTTTTTGACTGGATTGCCCAACCGCCACTTATTTCTCACGTTACTCGAACATGCCTCACATCAGGCTGATCGGCTCGAGACACTGCTTGCGATAATTATCCTTGACATCGATCACTTCAAAAACATCAACGATGCATTTGGCCATCTAATAGGTGATAAATTACTGAAAGTAGTGGCGTCAGATTGTTCCCGATGCCTGCGCAACAGCGACACTGTGGCACGCTTCGCGAGCGATGAATTTGTGTTGATCTGTGAGAATTTCCATAATATTGAACAAGTTGAAACTCTGATGGGAAATATCATCGGGAAAATCAGTGCACACTCCTATCCCGTGGACGGTCTTAATCTGCACATTACTGCTAGCATCGGTTTTTCTATCTACCCTTTCACGGAGAATCCAGAAAAACTGCTCCAGCAGGCCGACATGGCTATGTACCAGGCTAAAAAAGCGGGGCGAAATAGTTACCAGCACTTTTCCTGGACAATGGAGAATGATATCTCCAAACGCGTACAAATTGATCTAATGCTGCGCGTAGCCCTCGATAAAGATGAATTCGAGTTGGTGTACCAACCAAAGCAGAATCTATCACAAGGGAGTTTAGTGGGCATGGAAGTTCTCTTGCGCCTAAATAGTTCTTTGGTCGGACAGGTATCCCCCGCTGTTTTTATCCCCGCTGCTGAGGAGACCGGGCATATTCTAAAGATCGGTACCTGGGTGCTACGCACTGCTTGTGAGAAATTCGTCTCCTGGCCCCCCGAGATGACCAAATCGTTGGTGATGTCGGTCAATATTTCTACGCGCCAGATCCAAGAAGCGAATTTCCAGGGAATCGTCGAACAGATCCTGCGTGAAACCGGGATGGACGGACATCATCTGGAACTAGAGATCACCGAGAGTACCATCATGAAAAATATCTCGAGGATTAGACCAGTACTCCAAGCAATGCGCACCTATGGCATTCGTATCGCCATCGATGATTTTGGTACGGGTTATTCCTCGTTGGGGTATCTAAAGAATCTTCCCATCGATACCCTGAAGATCGACCGTAGCTTTGTCCGTGATCTTGATGTTAGCGAAAGTGATCGGGCCATCGTTGACACGATTATCTCGATGGCGCACCGATTAGGACTACATGTGATAGCCGAAGGGGCGGAGGAAGCGCCTCATGTAAATATTCTGCGGGAGAGAGGTTGTGACGAATTGCAGGGCTATTTCTACTCTAAACCATTATCTGAAGCAAAATTCCTGGAGTTTTGCCATCAAAAGCAAAGTACATTGTAACCATTCACCTCCGTTCAATAATGTCTAATAACTTCGCTTGCCTATTAAAGGAACGGGGCATCTAAATGCACCCCGGTAATCGTGGTCAGATGGTGGAGAAAATCACTACGCCAGTCTCCACGACTATCGTCATGGTGTGGACGAATTAGATTGACGCCACGCTCCAAAGACTCGTAGCTATAGTGCGGCTGATAAAGTCGTGGTGCTTCCATGTTGGTAGGGTGCCATAGATAATAGGGGCCAACATGAGACCATTCGACCACACTCACTCCCGCAATTCGCAGTAACAAGGCGACATGGCGGGCGCGCGCGCCTGTCGTAGTACCCAACCCGGCATAGCGTCGCGCACATGGACCGAGACTACGCATGGCCTCAGGCAATAAAGACGGACCAATGGCGATCCAGGCATCGGTCAATACCCCTTGGGCACGACAAAACTCCCACAAGACGCGACGCTGCTGACGGTAACGATCGACAGCAGAATCTCGAGCCGAAATAATCTCGAGTAGCCCGAAAAAATGTTCTAAAACCTCTCCGGCCAAATACTGCCCCATGACCTTACGACTTGGTTCTGAAACCCTCTCCCATGCAGTGTCGAGTCCCCGGAAATCTCCCAGGTGGGTAAATAATAGGTTTCGTATCCCCGCTGGCAATTCTGTTCCCCGTCCTACCCAAGGTGCCAATATGGCCTCCGCTAAATCAATTGCCCGTGCAGGGAAGCGTAGCTCGGCACCACTATTATCCAACGACAGCGCCAGTAGTACCCGTAACGCGGCACCAAATCCGTGCGCCACCGCCCCCCCCTCCCCAACCGAATGAAAAGAGGCCACCTCTGCCGCCAAATATTCCCAAGCGGCTTCCACGAAACGACTTCGGCTCAATTCACCGGTGAGACCAATCGTGGCCAAATAAGGTCCTGGATCGGTTTCCAAAAGGTGACGCGCCAGCAATGCCGGTCCGTTGGGGGCAAGCAGACCGTGGCGCACGGCAGCACGTCGCACTCGAGCAGCATTCCCCGTGCCTTGAGTAAGTAACTGGATAAGCGTGGTACGCAATGGCTCTAAACAAGGTCGGCCACTCGGATAAAGGCGTAGATAGGAATTCAGCAAAATTCGCCCACCGAGCACGCCTCCACGTTCTGCTAAAGCCGAGAGATAATTGGAAAACAATACTGGGTCGTCAATCGGGGCGGTACACTGGGAAGAAGGGTCGGTTGCGGCGGCGGTGTCACCCAAGGGATTGACATCCAGCATAATCCAACCACTGGCACGTAACAGGGTCAACGACCACTGTGAAGGCAACAAACCCTCACGTCGAGCGTTCGCCAGGGTGGTACGTAAGGATTGAAGACAATCCGGAGAAGGACGATGTATTGGCAGACCAACTACTAACTGTCCAACCATTTCCATCGTTGCCATCGCCGTCCGCGATTCTCCAAAGTCAACCGAAGAGAGCGGCTGCCATTCCGAAAGCCGAGCACGTAGAATACCGCTCACGGTCGTAACTCTGGCAGATAGGTTACTGTATCTACCTGCCGTCCTTGATAAAATCCAACGTAGGGAACATATATCCGCAAACCATCATGTACCATGAAATCGATATTGACAACGCCAATCTCTTTCATAAAGGGAAGATTATATGAGTGGACTACTCTATAAAACAGGGAAGCCATCTAATCCGATATTCGGGCTAGTATTATTAACAATGCTGATTGCGGTGCAGATTCCTGTTCAAAGCGAGGGATTTACCAAAGAGTGGGTATCCCAGGATACTACGGTTAGGCCGTCAACAGCATCGACTAAATATCGCGTTACCGATTCTCCACTGGTAACGCAGGTCATCGATCTCAATATTACCTTTGGACCCAACACCATCGCCGTACCCCCCAAAGTCAGAAAATCACTCAATAGCCTAGCTGCGGCTCTCAATACGCCGGCTTTTGCCAGTTCTCGACTACGAATCTCTGGCTACAGCGACTCCAGTGGTTCAGAAATAACCAACCAACATCTATCTCAACAACGCGCCGATTCGGTTCGTATCTATTTGATCACCCATGGCGTATCGAACAAGCGTTTGTCTGCGATCGGCTATGGTTCTAAACATCTCAAATTTCCGAAACGTCCCAAGGATGAAAAGAATCGACGAATTGAAATAGTAGCCGTCGGACGAACATTGCTACCCCTAGAGATATTACAATCATCGACGTTAGCGATCTCCCCTCCCCCCCCTATCTCAGCATTGCCAACACCCGCAGTCGAACGCTCAACATCCATAGCAACAATATCCCAACCACCTCGGGAAACTGCGCCAAGAGAAATCGCACCAGCCTCACCAAAAATAGAAAATTCGCCAAGAGCATCAGGCAGCGAGCCACCGAAAAAGATGGGAGCGGAATTATTATCACCCCCCCCCCCGCAGAGTTCTCTCCCTCTCTCATCGATAGAGCAAGGAATTCCTCAGACGAACAACCACCACGACCAGAACATGCACTAGGCATCCCGTCACTCCCCCTCTCTGCGGAATTTGGAGAAAAAGATAGTGATTCTCAAAATTCACAAGAGTCCCCGGAAATACTCACCTCCGTCAAAACGGAGATGACCTACTCAACTGCGCCAATCATTTCTCCCTCCGTCACCCCATCCTTGCAACTGGATGCAGAAAAGGTTTCTATTCCACCACTTGCTAGCGCCGAACGTAATCAGGTTAGAGAGTCTACCCAACCCGCGCCGATATCTCCACAACCAGACACTACGCCGCCAAGAATGATTGCCATCCCACCTGCTGCTAGTATCGAGCGTAATCAGGTTGGAGAGGTTAATTCAGCCACACCGTCCCCTTCACTTCAAGGGGATAGCATACCTGTGGCTACATCTCTAACACCGGTGTCCTCACCACCTTCCGCGACGCCAACAGATTCTCAGAATCTACTAAACTCAACGAACTCGTTGCCACTGATAAATCCACAAGGTTCACTAGCAACAATCAGTCCGATATCGGTTACACCTATTATCGACACATCTCAACCAGGCAGAGATAATATCAGCAAACCGCTCCTGAACAACATTCAGAAATCAACTGCCATTAATTCTGGAAAGTCGCAGGAGACTACTATAGAAAAGCCAGCAGAAGCTGAATCTGCTCAACCGGTAGCAACCGACTACGCCGAAGAAGATCTCTTGGCCCTGGCCGAATCATACGATGATCAAGGTCGCTACGGAGACGCCGAATCGCTCTACAAACGTTTCCTAGCCATTCGTGGAAAAACCTCGGGGTTGCATCATTCCGAGGTGGGCCGATGCCTCAATGGATTGGCTGTACTCTATGAGGAGCAAGGACGTTATCAGGAGGCAGAATCATTGTATAAACAGGCCCTGGCCATTCGAGAACAGACTCTGCCCCCCAATCACCCCGATATCGCTACCAGTCTCAATAATCTGGCCGAGTGGTACCGTAATCAGGGTCGTTATGCAGAGGCCGAACCGCTGCATCAACGCGCATTGGCGATCCGAATCCAGGCATTGGGACCCAGTCACCCCAATGTCGCCCAAAGTCTCAATAATCTAGCCGCCTGGTACGATGATCAGGGGCGTGATAACGAGGCTGAACCACTATATCAGCGTGCCCAGATCATCTGGACGCAAACCCTGGGACCTAATCACCCCAACGTTGCCACCGTCCTTGGCAATCTGGCTAGGTTGTACGGCGACCAAGACCGTTATCGAGAGACCGTAACCTTGATTGATCGTGCTCGGACAATTTGGGCACAGACTTTAGAAATTAACCAGCCAGTGACCGGATCACCCGAAAGTAACAACTTTCCCACCAACTACGGACAAGATGCCCTCAGTAGCCGCGCTATCGCGGCATTAGAACGTCTCCGACAGATCAATGCAACCTTACGCCGACGTTTGATCACAAAAGCGAACCGCCTTCCTACTGAGGGCAAGAGTAATATTGACACCACAGTGGGCGGCAATGCTATCGGTACCCCTGGCGAGAAAACAAGCAACGATGCCCGTGGAGGAACTTCTCCCGTGAATCCGCTCGATCTCCTCGCCACATACCTCGGCGAAGATCCTGCGCTACGGCCCTTTCTAATTGCCGAGGGATTCGAGATAGGTCAACTACTCCATGATGAGTTAATTAAGGAACCACTGACCCAGGCAGCTACACGTTATGCCATGGCTAATGGCCCTTTGCTGGTTTTGAAACACGACTATAATGAAATCCTACCCATCTGGGAAAAGGCCGATACCGAATTACTTGCCATCACTAATCAACCACTAGACCAATCTCCACCAGCCACCAAACGGATACTCCGCGACTATACCCACGCACTCAGCAGGAAACTGGATAACATCGATCTACGAGTCGATCGGGAATTCCCTACCTATGCCAAATTGACCCAGCAACTTCCCATTTCTCTTGAACAGCTTCAGGCATTGCTGCACCCAGAAGAGGCATTGTTGGCCTATGCTATTGGTAACGGAAAGGGGGATCAGACCTCTTATGTCTGGCTCATTCGCACCAATCATGCGAGTGTCCGCCGTTTACCATTCGGTAATGAAAGACTGCGACAGCGCATCGCTGTTTTGCGCGCCCAACTTAACCCCGAGGGAGATCCGTGGTCAATGGTTTTTCCCGTAGCAGATGCCTATGCGTTGTTTCAGGATCTAATGGGACCAGAAGCGGCGAGACTTGATGGAATTAAGACACTATTCATCGTGCCTGACGGCGCATTGGAACGGCTGCCGTTCTCGGTATTGGTGACCGAACCCTCTCCCACCGGAGAAATTAATTATCAGAAGGTTGCCTGGCTGGTACGGCAATGGGCGACCGTAACTCTTCCCTCCGTTGCTTCACTACGCACGCTGCGCGCCATGCCCATAGCCCCCAAGGCACGCGAATCGTTTATTGGTTTCGGTAATCCTAATCTGGGGGTCCTCCCTCCTCAAGCTTCTACGCAAAAGGAAGAGGGGAAGGAGGAAACTCCACCAATCCCGACCAATACGGTAGATACAGAAATTACCGGCGCCACTCCCAAAAAACGACATACCCGCACCAAAGCGTCGCCCATACTAAAGGTAGTAACAACCACGATAACCGTCCCTGCCGTAGCACTTCCGTCTATCATGGCCACCACAGCTAGCGTGGCATTAACTAATCGTCTCATCGCAGATCCGAATCAACTTCGTACCTCGCTTCCCTCTTTACCAGAAACGGCTGACGAGATGAAAGCAATTTCCATCAACCTTGGCGCCAAACCAGACGGATTGAATCTGGAGGAACGTGCCAGTGTCAACATGGTACGCATTGCCAATCTGGTAAATTACCGGGTGGTTGCATTCGCCACCCCGGTACTGATAGACGGAAATTTCGAGGGTTTGGCCGAACCGGCTCTTGTCCTTACCCCACCACAGAATCCAACCTCCGACAATGACGGACTACTACGTGCATCGCAGATAGCACGACTGCGATTAGACGCCGACTGGGTATTGCTCCCTATCTGCAATACTGCCATGAACCAGAACGCTAGTAAGGAGATTGGTATCCCAGGTCTATCAGGATTATCCAAAGCATTCTTCCAGGCAGGAGCGCGGGCATTGTTGGTATCGCACTGGCCAACCCGACCCGAACCAACCGTGGCACTAATTACAGATATGCTCCACACCTGGCAAACCCACCCAGAACTCGACCGTGCTGCGGCACTACGCCATTCGATAATAACTTTTCTTGATTCCCCGCAAACCGATCCACGTTATCTCCATCCGGTGATATGGGCGCCATTTATCATTGAGGGCGAAAATATCAGAGGTCGCGACACAAATTAATGTAATTTCTAGAAACGAACATACCCATCTGGGAACGTCAGACCCGAGAATTACCTGGGTGCCAACGTTTGCAGATGGGTATGATTACTTTTCAGCAAATCACCTAGACATCGGTACGACGAGTACTAGCCGAGGTCAATTTAGGTAAAGTAACGGTGAGCACTCCATGAAGATAACGCGCGCGGGTACGGGTAGGATCTACGGCCATAGGCAAACGCACCGCTCGCTCGAAACGTCCATAGGCACATTCCATAAGATGATAACGACCGTGGGCCTCTTCTCGTTCTACGCGCTTTTCACCACGCACCACCAGAAAATCGTCCACCACATCCACCTCAAGCTGTTCAGGATCGGATCCTGGAACCTCTAGCTTAATTACCAGAACATCGCCATTCTCCCGCAATTCCGCCGCTAATAAACCCCAACGCGGCGCACAACGCTCTACTAATGCCTCAGGTCCTTCTACCTCCTGACGTACCGGGTGAAAATGGGTAAGAGATTCACAGGTTCGCATCAAGAGGTAGCGCCATCCTTCAGCAAATCTCTCCCAAGCGCAGCCGATCCCCTGGCGTAATTGGTCCATGGTACTCATTTAACAATTCTCCGGGTAAGGCATGATCAATAGACATTATCGGAAACTCTAACCTCACCCCCCGGCCCCCTCTCCTTGACAGGAGAGGGGGAGATTTTTTGCCTGTTCCGTCCGGGAGTTAAGAAGACCCTTAGAATGTTCCTCCCCCTCTCCTGCTAAGGAGAGGGGGTTGGGGGGTGAGGTTTCCGATAATGTCCAATATCAACGCAGACGCCAGCCCTTCCACTTCATGATCGACCGTAATTGTCTACGCTCTCTCCCTGAGAGGGGGAATAAACAATTACGATCTACCCAGATTAGCACGAGGTTCAAAGGGCATCTCTCGCGCCATGCGCTCGTACAACTCGCGGTGGAGATGCGTCGTGACAGGAGGGACTTGGATCTGGAGGATTGCGTATTGATCCCCCGGTGGGTTACCGGGCAAACCGCGTCCCCGCAGACGCAGACGTTGACCGGAGTAGGCTACAGCAGGTAGCTTGACCTCTACTAGCCCTCCCAAGGTGGGAACAGCCACCTTCGCGGCCCCCAGGGCCGCCTCCCAAGGGGAGATCGGCAGGTCAAGATAGATGTCCTTTCCTTCCAGACGGTAGAACGGATGGGGAGCAATCGCGATCTCCAAACACAAGTCGCGCCCTCCCTTATCACTACGACGCTGAGACCTTGGATGCGGAAGCCGGATTCTACTCCCTTGCGTAGCACCAGCGGGAATTTTTACCGACAGAGTACCCTTCTCACCCCTCTCTAAATTAGAGACTTGTAACACTCGGACCGTTCCTTGAAAGGCCTCCTCAAGGGTAATCGATACGCGCCGACACTCACTGCCCTTTTCAGCGCTAAAACTCCAGTCACGGAATTTTCTATTCTGGGAATGGGTAGCACTACTGCCAAAGAGCGTTTCGAAAAAATCACTGAAGCGTTCAGCATCATCATTGGTAACCCCCCCTGCCCAAAAATCACTCTCGTCACCCGAGGGTGGGCGGAACTCTTCTCCCGCCTGGTAGAGGGTCCCCAGTCGATCATAGGCCGCACGTTTTTTTGAATCCTTGAGGACCTCGTAGGCCTCCTGAAGGTCTTTAAATCGCTCTTCACCATCCAATTCTTTGGAAACGTCAGGATGATATTTACGGGCCAAGCGGCGATAGGCACGCCGAATGTCTTCAGGCAGTGCATCTCGGGGTATTCCCATGACTCGATAATAGTCCTGGTAGCGCATAACCCACCCCCTTTCACTTCACTAGAGCACCGCTATTCTCCCGTGCACCGAAACAGATTGGTAGTAATTCGAATTTGTAACAATTTTGTAACCGTTCACGCCCTCCCAAGTCGAGAAGAAATGAACGGTTACGTAATTGTGCCGGGATATACCCCCGATCCTCCGTTATGCCTCTACGGCAATCTTGCGAGGCTGCACTTTGCTTTGCTTGGGGATTACGATCTCGATCACGCCGTTGTTACCTCGGGCGGTGACACGATCCGTATCGGCAACATCTGGCAGGGCAAAACGTCGATAGAAAATACCATAGGGGCGCTCCACACGCTTGAAACCAGACTGTTCCTCGGGGGTCGGGAAATGGCGCTCGCCTTTGATCGATAACACACCGCCATCCATAGTTACTTCAATATCCTTGCATTCTACCCCAGGGATATCAGCGTGTAGCAAGAATCGTTCGGGCTCTTCCTTAATATCCACGGTGGGCATCCAATCGGCGGTCACAACCGTACCATTCTCTGCTTCGCGCGGATTCGCTCGATTGAACAAGTGACGATTCATTTCTTCTTGGACCTTAGCCAAGCTAACCCACGGGTCGTAGTAACGTAATACGCTCATGATGACTACTCCTCATTATTTCGTTGGGATGAATAGAGTGGCACGCCACGGCTATCAGTTCCCCTCTTCTTATCGCGGTCCTTCTCTACGAAAGGTAAGACAAGGACCGGAGGAACCAAGCACTCAGCGCGATGCTTCATGGATTATAAAATGGGGAGGGCCGTCACGGTTTTCAAGTACCGGAAGGTTTCAGTACGGGAGAAGCTCGATGCAATTCAATGGCGGCGGATACCACAACACAAAGCGGAGGGAAGGGATGCAAACGGCGTGGGAAGAAAGGACCAGCAAGACCTTGGAGGAGAATTCGGATACGAAAAATACGAAAATAAACGCTTACTTTCGTGTTTCTCGTGATAGATCGCACGCCCAGTAAAGGCATAACCGCTTAACCGCCCCCTCCCCTAGAACCTTCATTATTCGGGGGGAAGGGGGGCTAAACGATTACTGACAACGGTTAGTCTCTGCTACCTCCTAGAACGGGGTTCGTAGCGGACGCAACCGTAAAGTACTGAGTCGCAGTCGTTGCAGGGTTGTAATTGCCATTCCCTCCCTGACTCGCCCTCAAGACGCAGACACCGGCGCTCACCAGGGTTACCGTGCTTCCTGACACGGTGCACACCGTTTGCGTTGCGCTTGAGAAACTCACCGTCAAACCAGAGTTAACCGTAGCCGCCACCGAGAAAGGCAGATCACCCAAGGTCTTGTTACTCAAAGAACCGAAGGTGATAGTCTGGGTTGCCTTGGCGATGTTCAAAACACCGCTACGGCTACCCGTATAACCTGCCTCGGTAACCGTACAACGCACACCATAGTTACCCGCATTGACGCGACCAGTACCCGAACCAAGGTCCGTATAGGTGGTCGCCGTACCCAATCCAGCCGGTGTAGTGGTGCAGGTGGCTGATTTCTGGTTACCGTCATAGGTCTGAGTAAGCGCTCCTAGGGCGACTGTAGCCGAAACAGTGGCGCCAGTAATATCAAAGCTCTGGCTCACCGCCGTGGCAGCGTTGTAATTAACGTTACCACTCTGGCTCGCCTGTAGGGTGCAAGTTCCCGTTCCCACCAAGGTCACGGTATTGCTCGCTACCGTACACACCCCACTGGTGAGGCTCGCAATGTTTACCGCGAGACCAGACGTAGAGCTGGCGGTCACGGCAAAGGACGCACTACCAAGAGTCTTGTTAGCCAGGGGAGCGAAAGTGATGACTTGTCCCCGCTGGTTAATGACCAAGGTACCCGTGGCACTACCGCTGTAACCCATCTGGGTCACGGCGCAGCTCACCCCATAACTACCGGTGTTAATTCGCCCGAGACCAGACCCTAAGTCACTGTAGGTAAGACTGGTCGCGAGCATGATCTGGCCCGCCCCGCTCCCGAATCGAGCATCGCAAGCAGCACTCCGTATACCACCGTTGTAGGTATAGGTAAGGTTACTGAGGGTAACCCTGGCCTGTGCAGGGTTCACCGTAAAGCTCCGTTCCACGGCAGGGGCAGCGTTGTAGTTGACGTTTCCGGCCTGTGTCACCCGTACCGTGCAGGTTCCAAGGCCCACCAGAGTTACTCCAGCCATAAACTGGGTCGGAGTAACAGTGCATACCTGGGGAGTGGTCCCTACAAAGCTCACGAGCAACCCAGAAGTAGCCGTAGCCTTGATGACAAAGGGTGGCTCTCCATAGGTCCTATCGGGTAGTGAAGTCATATTGACCATCTGATCACCCTTCTCAACCGTGACGTTACTGGTCACCTGAGGGGCCGCCCGATAGTTGGCGTCACCGGCTTGGTTGGCAACAATCGTGCAGCTACCCACCTTGACCCCAGTTACAGCACCACCGTTTACCGTGCAGAAACCAGGCGTAGTCGTTCTAAAGCTCACCATCAGCCCGGAAGAGGCCGTAGCACTGAGCAACGATGTCGCCCCTGCCTTCAACGTGGCCGGATTGAGCCCGATCACACCGATGGTTTGGTCGCCCTGACCCACCGTAAGCGTTGCCACTACCTTTTCAGCGGGGTAGTAGAAACTATTACCAGGCTGATCGGCAGCGATGGTGCAGCTACCAATGGCGATACCGGATACGGTGTTACCACTGACGGTGCAGGTATTCGGAGTAGCCGAGCTAAAGACCACCGCGAGACCAGAACTGACCGAGGTATTTGCCCTAATGCTCGTCCCCGCCGTCAGCGTGGAGGGGGTAAAGCTGATCGGGGAGATAGTCTGAGCGCCTTTGACGATCAAGGATCCGGTCACCTGGGGCGCTGGGTTGTAGTTAGCGTCACCGGCTTGGTCCGCCGCTACAACGCAGGAGCCAACACTGACCCCGGTCACCGTATTACCACTCACGGTGCAAACGGTCGGCGTGGTAGAACTAAAGGTCAACGGACTGCTCGACGCCCCACCACCTGCCACTCCAGCCGTAACGGCGCCACCAATCGCCAAAACAGGTGGGGTAAAGCTAATACCACCCACGATGGCCTGACTGCCTTTGCCGATCACGATATCCTGCGTCACCTGGTTGGCAGCCGTGTAATTGGCCGCACTGGCCTGATTGGCCGCCACGGTACAAGTTGCCGCACGGAGACCAGTGACCACGTTGCCGCTTACCGAGCAAACCGTAGGCGTGGTAGAGCTAAAGGTGACTGGATTACCCGAGGCCCCTCCAACTGCGGAGACCACCCCAGTGCCACCCACCACCACAGCCGGGGCCGCATTAAAGCGGATCGTCTGCTTGGCCTCGGCGATAAAGAGTCGGCCACTAGCACTACCGGTGTAGCCCGTCTGATTGACCGCGCAGGTCACGCCGTATTCCCCAGCGTTGATCCGACTCGTTCCAAAGCCTACGTCGCTGTAGGTAATGTCGGTAGTAAGCCCTTCAGGCGTAGTAGCGCAGGCACCTACTTTCGCGGTCCCATCGTAAGTCTGATTAAGCCCACCCAAAGTAACCGTAGCCCCCACAATACGTACCTTGATATCCGTTCCGAGCAGGGTAAAACTTCCCGGCGCGAAAGACCCCGTCAATTTAATCACCAGGTCGGCACCCGGTGCAGCATTGGTACCGATATAGAGCATCGTCATTCCATTCGCGGGCGACGATACCTGCACCTGATTATTCCCAACGGTGGTTCCATCCCCCAGAGTAACGTCACTCGAAAAATTGACTCCTTCGACACGAATCGTACTCTGTGTGGACAGATCGGTAATGGTATCAACCCCCTGACCAGCTCCGCCCGCGTAGTAATAGAAGATGTCATTACCCGCTCCACCGGTTAACGTATCATCACCACCACCACCGATTAGGAAGTCGTTTCCGTTACCGCCACGCAGAATATCCACCCCACCTGTCCCATATAAGCGGTCGTTTCCTGCTCCACCATCAAGAGTTCCACCACCACCCCATATTCCATCATCTCCGCTAGAACCTGTGGTGACAGTATTTGAATCTGCTGCCATCGGAGTCGCATGAGTAAGTGAACCCACCATCATCCCTGTAGTTCGTGCTTCGCCAATCTTGAGCCAAACACCGGTACTACCGTAATTGTCACCAAGACTCACACTAATCGAACTTGATTGGAGTGAAGAAAGATTAACTGTATTCAGCGTCGTGGAACACGAAGCTACCGTTGCCCCACCCTGGTCGTCGTAATTGCTCGTGCTTATATTCTCCGTCAAGCTTCCGTTATTATTGATTCGGAAGTGAGCGTATAACCAAACATTCTGCGGTAACACCGTGCTTCCGTTCCAACTGTGATCGGTGGTCGTACCGCATCCCAATCCTGCCATCGGGCTACTCACCCCAACACCTACACCCATATAACCTGGTCCACCGTTTACCATCCACTTCACATACAGATCGGAACTTCGTAGGTCATAGACTTGTCGTGCAAGTAATCCCGACCCTCTACGATAACCAGCACCATAAATTTTGATGCCATCTGTTTCTTCTACAACCGTAGGAGTAGGATAACCTTGCCACCAAATTGGCAACCAATTCAGCGCATTCCCCGGAATAAGATTCGCGAACACGGTAAAGCTTTGGCTCACTCGTGGGGCAGCGTTGAAATTGGTATTACCGGCTTGGTCAGCGGCGACGGTGCAGGTACCCACGGTATTGAGGGTCACGGTATTACCACTTACCGAGCAAACGGAGGACGTCGTGGAACTAAAACTAGCCGCAAGACCAGAACTGGTCGTGGCTGCTACTGTGAATGGCGCATCACCGTAGACTTTCTGAACCAAGGGGGCAAAGGTGATCGTTTGATCCGCCTTGACAACGGTCTGGCCCAGAGTGGCAGAACTTCCGGTATAGGCACTATTACCGCTGTAGGTAGCGGTCACGGTATGAGTACCCGCGCTCAGAGTAGAAACAACGCAAGTCGCCACACCATTACTCACCGTCGCAGGATTGGCAGCGGCGCAAGAAAGCATCGTTCCGCCTTCTTGGAAACTAACAGTGCCGCCCGCCGCAACCGGAGAAACATTGGCCGTCAGGGTAATCGGAGTACCGTATGCAGAAGCCGGGGGAGGAGTAATCGAGACTTGAACATTGTCTAGGCCCCAACCTTCGTCACCTGGACCTTGATTTGGCGTACCCGTAAAGGTCAATGCGAGAGTATTTGCAGCGTGATCGAACGTGTAAGAGAGGCGATAGATCGCATCCCTCCAACCACTCCCAAAGAAATATCCCGTGCTAAACGCACCAGTATCCGGTGAGAAAGATCCACCTGGACCATAGGGTGGCAATTGATTGGGGTAAGTCTGGCTAACATCACTACCACCCACATCAGTGTGAGCAAAGTTTGTAAATAGTAGGTTGTTCCCATCAGCAGTTAATTGCCAATTATCTGGACCACAGCAGTGAGTTCCTCTTCCATCCCATGAGTCAATGGTATACAAATCGAAATTCACCGTCACCTTAGTGTGGGCTGGCAGACTATTTAAACTCAAGATGTCAGAGCCGGAACCAAATCCATAAGTACTTGCCCCGAGGAAAGATTCACCATTACTGGCCACCGCCGTCGTTCGATTCGACCACTCAGGACCCGCACCGGCGCTAAAGTCATTGGAATAGACCACCGTCGGCGTCGGAGAAGCCGTATTACTGGAACTCAGGGTGGTGGTAGTCGTTGCCTGTACTACCTGGGTCAGATTGGCGGTACTGGGGAGATAGTTGGCATTGCCGGCATAGTTGACCACTACCGCGTGACTACCAGGGGTAAGCGAGGTGGTGGTATAGCTAGCCTGACCATTCACCAGGCTGGCAAGACCGGCTGTAGCGCCATCGATAGTAAAGATGACGGTACCGGTGGGGCTAGGTGATTGCGGAGTTACGCTGGCAGTGAAGGTAACGCTCTGATTCACAACCACGGGGTTGGCAGTAGCCGTCAAGGCAACCCGTGAAGAGACCGCAGGCGCGGGTACCGTAACCGCTTGACTGACACTCTGAACCGGGAAATTCGTACCTACCGCATTGGCCGAGAAGGTGAGTACCCCGGTGGCCGCACCTGTGGCGCGTACGCTCCAAGAGGCCTGCCCAGTAGCGCCAGGATTGATCGTACCGATGGTCTGGCTCAGGTTACCGGAGACTAACGCCAGGCCAGCGGGCAGGGTCAGGGTCGTGGTCATGCCAGAGAGCGCCGTTGACCCTGTATTGGCCACGTAGACCGTGATCGGGAAGGGGTTGGGGCTGTAACTACCGTTCACAACGGTCAGTTCCATCGGGTCGCTTAGGGCAATTGACCCGCTAACCGTCACTCCGCTGAGACCGTAGTAGGTGGTGCGAGTGATCGACTGACCAGGCGCAAGGGTCACCGGATTCCAATAAACCGCTACCGCACTGTCGCTAGTCACTCCGATTCCGGTGTTCACGGCAAAGTCCCATGAGGTACCGTAGATACGCGGCCAAGAGACAAAGACAACTCGGTCGGGAAGTGCGCCCGCATCCAGGAGGGTACCGCGCGCACTGGTAGCACTGGAGTCTGTCAAACTTTCAAAAGCCTCCCAATAGATCGGTACGGCCGTCCCGATGAATTCCCGCTCCGTCGTAATCTCACCCACATTGGGCACCCGGAAGGGGGCACCATCATTTCTGCCCAACATGGTGTCCAGCATGACGCGAACGCCGGCAGTGTGCGCAACCGTGCTGGTGTTGTTCAAAACGTAAGAAATCTTGAGGGTATCCGCACGCCCGGAACTACCATTGATGATCTGTAGACTCTGGGTAACATTGACACCACCCAAGCTCCACACCCCCTCATTTGTAGTGGCGTTGATGTCTCTTGGAGCAGTTAGCATGGCGCCAAACGAGGGCCGATCCACATAATCGGTACCATCGACCTTGACCGTCGTCACCGACGACCATGGATACGGATGACCGTAGAGCAGAATCGGACCGGACGGAATACCACAGGTGAAGGGGCCATTCGAGGCAACCGCCGCCCCCAAGTAGCTACTGGTCACATTGGGCGCTAACGCCCGTGCCGCAGAGGACCCACCAGGGGGTCGTGCGGGCAAGATGGACACCGGTCCCTTTGGTTTCTTGTTGCTGTACTTAAGATTTTCATAATTCTCTGCACTACTGGCAGAGCCAGAGGCGACCGCATCGGAGGTAAGCTCGATCAAGTCATTAGGTGTGAGCGGCTGGGCGTTCAGGGGAACAACCGACAGCAGCAGCGCACCCAGAATCACCAGGAAAACACCAATTCTGTGTTTCATCAGGGTTGCTCGTTAGTTAATGGAGGAAATGTACAAAGAAGTCCGACTAATTTCATAAAGAACATAACCACAGAAGAATGGAAGCTTAAAAGTGTCACCTTTACCAGGCATGTTGTCAATAGATTAGGGATGGTAAAAATTAACATGATGACCGTTACCACATCACAGTTCCGGGACACAAGGTAATATGGTAGCGAAATCAGAATAATTATTGGACATTATCCGAAACTCTAACCTCACCCCCCGGCCCCCTCTCCTTGCCAGGAGAGGGGGAGATTTTTTGCTTGTTCCGTCAAAGAGTTAATAAAGAACAAAAAATGACTTACATCGTTCCCACGCTCCGCGTGGGAATGCATCCCGCGACGCTCCTGCGTCGCGTATTGGTGGGGATCACGGACAAGCCGGAAGTCATTGTTGTATATGACCGCATGGAACGGAATCACCACAATGGATGTGCCGTGTTTCGAGACACGCGATGCAGGAGCGTCGCGGGATGCATTCCCACGCGGAGCGTGGGAACGATGTAACTAATTTGTTTTATTGGAGATTCCCTTAACTTAATGACAGTAACCCCCAGGGTAAGGTAAACGACAATCTTCATTTTCTGTCACCAGAAAACGAATACCATCCTCTATTCGTATTGAGGCCCTTCCGCCCAATGGGTATAGAGATCCGTCACGAAGTTTCTCAGATTATTCATCGCAATAGCCTCGCGCAGTTCAGCCATCAAATTCTGGTAGTAATGAAGATTGTGAATCGTATTAAGACGTGCTCCCAGAATCTCCTTGGCTTGATCTAAATGGCGCAGATAGGCACGCGAATAGTGGCGACAGGTGTAGCAACTACACATTGGGTCAAGTGGGTTGGAATCGTCTCGATAGCGTGCATTGCGCAGGCGCACGACACCATTGCTGGTAAACAAATGCCCATTGCGGGCATTGCGGGTTGGCATCACACAGTCGAAAAGGTCGATTCCTCGACACACCGCCTTAACGATATCCTCCGGGGTCCCCACCCCCATTAAATAACGGGGTCGATCCGGCGGCAACAGAGGTAGCGTTTCCTCTAGGACCTGTAGCCGCTCCTCCTCGGTCTCCCCCACCGAGAGCCCACCCAAGGCATAACCATCAAAGTCGATTGCCATCAGACCGGTCGCAGACTCGCGACGCAGACTAGGGTACATCCCCCCTTGAACGATACCGAACAGGGCCGCAGGATTTTCTCCATGAGCGACCTTACTGCGCCTCGCCCAACGTAGCGATAACTCCATGGAGGCCCGGGCCTGAACCTCGGTAGCAGGATAGGGGGTACATTCATCGAAAATCATGACAATATCCGCACCCAGCGCACGCTGGACCGCGATCGATTCCTCGGGTCCCAGAAATACACTCTGACCATCGATCGGGGAGCGAAAGGTGACCCCCTGTTCCGTGATATCACGCAGTTGCGCCAGGCTCCACACCTGAAACCCCCCAGAATCCGTCAGAATCGGTCCATCCCAATGCATGAACCCGTGCAGTCCACCATGGACACGCACCACCTCAACCCCCGGACGCAACCAAAGATGAAAGGTATTGCCCAGAATGATCTCGGCCCCCGTAGCGCGGACTTCCTCCGGAGTTAGTGCTTTTACCGTACCGTGGGTACCCACTGGCATAAAAGCAGGGGTTTGAACACTTCCCCGTGCAAGGTACAACACGCCACGCCGTGCCGTACCCTCAGTTGCAAGCAGATCGAAACGCAAGAGACACCTCTACCGAAATGATGAAACCAAATTACACAAGCCCAAAAATATCGTAACCATTCATTCCCCCATCCTAACGGGATGGGAAGTAAACGGTTACCATTATTCACACACCATGCGGAAAATAGATAAAATAGCAACGGCATACCCTCCTGGTATGCTGTAAACGTACCCTTTTCCCGACTTGAGCGAATTGAGAGCTGATGAATAATATTACCAAACGATTTCGAACCCTGATACTCGGCAACGGACTACATGCGTTAGTGGCCCGGGGTGCAAGTGGTGCATTTATCGCACACCTGGGGGGAGTCTTGGCTGCGTTTGGGGTTCAGATTGTGCTAGCCCGTTTGCTAGGCGCCACGCGCTATGGTGATTTCATCTATGCGTTCAGTGTCGCCAGCCTGGCCGCAACCTGGCTTAAACTCGGCCTGGATGCCGGAATCATTCGTTTTGTACCAGCGTACCGTGCTCAGGGCGAATGGGGGCTTATCCGGGGATTGTTAATCCGTAGCCTCCAAACCATGCTGCTAACCGGTTCAGTGGTCGTAATCGTATCCTCAATAGCACTCCAGATCTGGTCCACTCGGCTGGGACCAGAACTAAAATCTACTCTACAGATCGCTAGCTTTCTGGTACCAGTAATGATGCTGCAATTTTTATTTGAGTCGCGGCTCCGCGCCTTTGATCGCGTATTTTTCGCACGACTCCCGCATGAGGTAGTCCAACCGACGCTTCAAATCATTCTCGTCGCCGGCGCTGCCGGGTTTACTACGTTAACGCTAGAGGCCGATCAGGTGATGATGTTAACGGTGGCAAGTGTCCTTCTGAGCCTGGGCCTAGGACAAATCTTCTTCAGGCGTTTTGCTCCCACCGAGATTAGCATCGCCCCACCAGAATATCGGACACGAACCTGGATCACGACAGCCATCCAACTTTCGTTATTTTCAAGTATGCTGCTAGCAATTGGTCAGATTGACATTGTACTGAGCGGAATCTTCTTGGGTACAACCGATGCGGGTATCTACTCGATCGCTAGTCGCGCATCGAGACTTATTCCATTCGGACTGTCAGCCATCAATATGGCAACAGCGCCACTCATTTCGCGGCTTTACGCTGAGCAGAAAATTAAGGATCTGCAACGTATCTTGACAATAGCTGCGGGGCTCATCCTGGTAGTGATGCTGTTCGCTTCTTTAGTGATTGTCGGGTTCAGCGACATTATTCTGAGGCTATTTGGGGATGATTTTGGTGCTGCCCGTCCAGCACTTTTAATACTCGCACTAGGACAATTCGTTAATACGCTAAGCGGCGCCGCAGCTTTGCTCATGACAATGACGGGACACCAAATCCAGGCGCTCCGCGTAGCGGGAATCAGTCTGGTGATCGATTTTATACTCAATATCCTCCTTATTCCCCGCTACGGCATCATTGGTGCGGCAATCGCCACGGCCATCACCACCGCCACCTGGAATATATTGCTCGTCCGCTTAGTAAAGAAACTCGTGGGCGTCAATCCTACGGTCCTGACCTTGCTTCCAATCGTCATCGCCTTTCTGAAAAGAAGCAAGTCCACGTAGGATGCTCCTACGCAGACTAACGAAAAAATGATCAAGGCTCAATCCAACTACTCAAGTTGCTACCTATGGATCAATTCAACCGCCATTTCGGCAGAAACTACCGGAATGGTGATCGAATCGGATTATCGGTAGCAACCTGAGTTATTTAGAATTCAAGTTCGGCAGATACCCTAGCCAACTTTCTTTCCACCCCCCATTCGGCACGGGTTTGGGTAGCTTCTGCACCAGAGAGAGTATTGATAACCTCGAAATAGTTTTGTTTATATTTATCATTCAAAACATCGACTTGTTTCTTACATTTAACAGCATAGACCGTTTGGAGGCTCTGATGGTCGAAACTTCGCCACTCCTGTTCGTCTTTCAGGGAGGTGTATTTGTGTCCCTCAAGCGCGGCAATGACGCTCTTCGAATCGAAACTGTGGGCACGCTCCACCGCTGCCTTATATTCAAATAGGATGGTGTAGGCCGATGCGGCAGAAGTTGAGGGGTAACCACCATACTTGGCTGAGAATTTCTCAACAAACTTTTTACCACTCTCGTAACCATACTGGTAAGGAATAGACCATTCCCAAGGAGTGGCGCCCACAACATCCTCCATGACTTTGGGACCAGCACTTTCGGCCATACCCAGGGTAAGATTGGGCACCACAATGGCCATGGTCTTCTTGAGACCCATGGCCGTGGCGCGTTTCAAGGCCTCAGCCATATCATTACCAAAGAGAACCAAAACCAATACATCAGGATTGCGATCCTTTGCCAGAATTAAGACCTTATTGAAATCGTCCTCAGTAGCACCGGGAAAAGGGGTCAGAGTATTCCCATGAACCGTAGCATCCTCGGTATGAGTGAACTTTCGGATAGAGGCCTCGGTGGTATGCCCCCAGGTATAATTCGCCGTGATATAGAAATATTTCTTGCCAGAAAATCTCTCGTTCAAATACTTGGATAATACCTTGGCCCCCATCCAGGCGTTATAACATTCACGAAACATATATTTATGGCCATTGGCACCAGTGGTTTCGTTCGAATAAGTCAGCGTACCAAAATAAATCCGGTCTCTGGAACGAGCAACCTCGCCAGCAGCAATGGCCACAGCACTACTCGCCCCACCAAAAAGCATCACCGCCCCTTCCTGGTCGATCAACTCCATCACGTTACTCTTTGCAATATCAGGTCTAGATTTAGAATCACGCTTAGCAAGCCTGATCTGCCTACCAAGAATGCCATTACTGCTGTTGATCTCTTCGGCGGCAAGATCCGCCGCCCGAACTTGATCTAAACCCTGAACGGCATAAGGGCCAGTTTCAGGGTAATTCAGCCCAATCACCACATCATTAGCCACTGCCGTGCCCACTACACCAAATAGTAAGATAAGTAGGAGGCATAATTTTCTCATGAGAAAACTCCCTTAGCCGAGACAGAGAAAGACAAAAATGTAGTGACTTGGCCCCTAGCATATGCCAACACCATCCATATTAATAATGAAGGGAAGAGGCGCCTTATTAAATTGACCAAAACCACCCCTTCGTCATTCCGCTCGGGGTTGTCGGAACGCCAGGACACTGGGAATGATCTCTCGACCATACCGACACCTGGATTCCAGTATTCCCGGTCGAAATAACAAATGAAGGCGGTAACTTGGGTTAATTAATACTTTGCGCCAAGACAATAGACTTGCCCCTAAATAACTTTTCTTATATTTTTCAATCCGTTACTCAAGATTGACGAAGATTCTAAGTTATTTATCAGGGGGTTGGGATTGATTATTTCTGCAATAGCCCCATATATAAATTAATACGGATAAATTTAGGAATTTTCCCATGAAAACGCTTCCATTCACTATTCGCAATGAACGCCAATTTATAGCTCTGACAGGGGTATCCCAAGAAGTCTTTGATATTCTCTTATTAGAGTTTACAAAATGTTTGGATCTATCCAAAAAGCTTCTGGACAAAAAGCGACAAATCCCTCGGAGTAGAAAGCCAGGGGGTGGCCGCAAAGGATCCTTATCTACTCCAGAACAGAAACTTTTCTTTACCCTTTTCTACTTAAAGAATTACCCCACCTATGATGTATTGGGTGCTCTATTCGATCTAAGTTCAACAAAAGCAGGTGAGAATATAAATAAATTGCTTCCAATTTTAAAAAATGCGCAACAACACCTGCACGTTTTACCTCATCGTCATTTAGATTCAAGAAGTAATATTGCGCAGAACGCTAAAAATGTTACAAAAATTATTATTGACGCCACTGAAAAGCCTGTTTGTCGGCCCCCATCATGCTCGAAAACAAAAACGCTATTACAGCGGTATAAAGATGCCGTCATACCCTAAAAAACACAGTAATCACTGATTCAAATTTAGGGATTTCTGTAATTGGTCCAACCGCGCCCGGCAGTCGACATGATTACTCTTTATTGAAAGAAGAGTTAGATTCAAAACAACCGGGGCTCTCTTCTATTGAGGTTTGGGTTGATTTTGGGTATCAGGGAATTAAAGATTTGTACCCCACTTTCAAGGATATCCATATTCCACACAAGAAGCCAAGAAAGTCGAAAAATAATCCAGATCCCACTCTGACCCCTAAACAAAAAAAGGAAAATCGAGTAGTTAGCCGAGTTCGTGTCGCTGTAGAACATTTGATTGGGGATATGAAAAACTTTCAAATTTTAACCATTAAATTCCGAAACCGAATAAGGAACATCGGCGATCAGGTCATTTTATTGGTCGCAGGCATTTGCAACCTAAGGAATCATTATACTGTTCAATAGGTTACCTTTGGCTATTTAGGGGCATATCTAATAGACCTTATCGGAAACCCCCTACCTAGCTCTGCCGGACAACGCAACCTCAT
>CAUYTY010000178.1 GCA_963575655.1 Gammaproteobacteria bacterium
CTCATCTTAATAATCTCCACTAGTGGGAACTTATTGGCCACGTAGGTTGGGTGGCGGTATTCATACCAAGATCGCAGGAACCCACCGATAGGTCAACACATCCGTTTCTAATGGATGTAAATGTCACGATTTGTACCAACTACTGAAAAATTATGGAAGAATACGTAGAAACGAAAACGCCGCCCTAGGACTGTGAGCGGCGTTTCTGCTATCTGCACATCTGACAGTCCTGGTAACTGTCTACCGTCTCATCCCCATCTCCGCTCCCTCCCACCTGGTAAACATCGCTGCGGCGCTGGTGCGTTTGCGCCAATGGTCGGGAATACTGGTTGGCTACTTGGAAAACAAAAACGCCACTGAATTCACATTCAGCGGCGTTTTTGTCGTTTGTACATTTCGTTGAAAGACTACCGACAGGCTATGACATCGGTGGTGACTGGTTCATCTGACTAGTTAGCCAGTCTACCAGACGGCGTTTTTCTCCAGGTTTATCAAATGCTACCAACATATCAGCCATAGCCAATGGGATGCGGCTATTTGAGGCCCCAGGGAAAAACGCATCCATGAATTGGCTGGCCAACATTGATTTTGCGTTATCAAATTGGCTATCGGTCATGGCATCCTCATCAGACCGCACCAATGCCAGTATTGCGAGAAATTCAGAAACGCCTTTTGGTATTCCCAGCGCAATAAACCGGGCAATGGTTCCACTATTACTGGCAATTAGCGCGGCGGCTGCACTACCTAGCTGTTGACTGCCGGTAACGTGTGAAGTCGCCTCATCCAACCGAATTGGCTGGTTGTTATTAATCTTTTCGCTTATGCCAAGGAGGTATAATTGTTCACTGGTGAGAGACACCACCTCGACGATATCACTCTCCGGCCCGGCGCCAATATCATTGGACGGGACCAATTTGTATTGGTACGTAATACCGCCGCTGGTGTTGCTGAGGGTATCAACGATCCCTGTTGAATTTCTAACTCGCTGGCTATAGCAAAGCCACCATAAAATGATTACGCATAATTTGCGAAGACTTCCTCGG
>CAUYTY010000179.1 GCA_963575655.1 Gammaproteobacteria bacterium
GGCGAGGCCCGCAAGTGCCTTCGCACTTGATAATGGAGCTTTTCCATAGGCCAAAAATCGTGACATGCCTTTGACGACAGTCATTGTGATGTTGTACCCGTCATGTTCCCAAGGCCGCGGCGCATCCTTCTCATTCATCAGCACGCCATTGATAATAATCTGCTGGGTCTTTGGTGTCGTGATCGTCAAAACCTCAATTTCCTGCCCCTGCAGGTTTCCCATGCGGTACTTGAACCACAATCCCAAAGAATCCATCTGGACGGTGCCCGGACGAACAAATTTCCAGTTCGGATTGTCGCCGTATAACGTCTTTCCGCTGTCATAGAGCATCCGATCGTACTTCACGATGTAGGGCTGCTCCTGGAATCGGTACGCTGGGATCGTGATATCGCCCAAAAAGACCTGCAAACCCGATAGCAACCGCTTCTGCGCGTACTTCTTCTGTCGGAACACCGACTTTTTGCCCGTTGAAATGCCAACCACTGGCAATGGCCCGTAGCATTCCTCCATAAACACGGCACGCTGGGTCAACAACTCCAAAAATGCCTCTTCGTATACGTCATCGTCGCGCTCGATCTGGTTTGTGCGTTTCAAAATGTCCGCCATGTCATCCCCAAGGTTCTCCACCTCCAAGTCATCCTCATCAAACACCCGAACCTCTGGCTGGAAGTTCATCGACTGGAGCTCGTTCAAAATGAGTTCGATCTTCTTCTCCGCGGTACCAACGTTCACGCGAACATCATCCTCATTCTTCTGGAAGATGCGCGAGTGGATCCAGCATGGCGGGAAGTTGAAGATGAACGATGCGTGGGGTGAACTCTCAACGATCAAGTGGAAGGCAGATACGGACCGATTGATTGAGATGCAGCCAAAGTCGGAACTTCGGGCAGCGGGTATGCCATCGCCGAACGTTGCGGACGCACTGGCAATGAGTGTTTGGGACGCGCAGATTCAGGCAGTACAGGAGACACCAGAAAACTCACGGACATACGTACCGCGGGACAACAACTTCAACGCTTTCGACGCAGTCTAAAG
>CAUYTY010000180.1 GCA_963575655.1 Gammaproteobacteria bacterium
CTAGGTAGGGGGTTTCCGATAAGGTCTATTGCCTAACGGCGGGGAATTGGGGGGGGTGGGGCGGGGAGGGGGGGAGCAGCGCGCAGGGACCCGCGCCTGCTGGGGGCGGGGGCCACGCCCGCCAAACCCCCCGCGGGGCCGGGGGGGCGCCACTCCCGGGACCGACGCCCGCGCCCGCCCCCCCCCCCACAAACCCCGGGGGGGGCGGGGGCGAGGCGCGCCCGCGCGGCAGCGGGTGGGCCGGGGGGGGGGGGGGGGGGGGGGGGGCGTTTCTGCTACGGAGACAGGTTCGACACGGGCGAGTGGCAGCGTCTCGGTTTCAACAGCCATCGACGCCTCGACGGACAACCGAAGGTCCTGACGTAGGTCTTGGTCGGAGGTAGCAGGTCCAGGTCTAGTGACCGTGTTCGTGGGCTCAGATGCTACGGGGCGATCAACGCGTGGCTCGATAATCCGTTCGTTTCGTTCCTCGAACCGATCTTCGATATAGTGCGACACTCGTTCCAGACGAGGGGGGGGAGGGGAGATCGAACCCCTGCTATCTCCCCGTCCATCGAAGCGTTCTGTCCTGGGTTCCCGTTCGGGGCGTTCTCCACCACGGGCATCCTGACGATCGAACCGAGATTGACTGGTACGTTCGGGACGCTCAGGGCGCTCTGGACGAGGTCCACGCGGTTCGCCTCCGAAACGACCTTCTGGGCGTAACTCCCGAGGAGGACGAGAAACACCGCTCTCACGCCGCCCCTCGAAACGACCTTCCTGCCGCTCAGGGCGTTCGGGACGTGGGGGACGTTCCGGTCGTCCCTCGGGCCGTCCTTCTGGCCGTTCCGCCCGCTCCGCCCGCACACCGCCTGGGGACAGAGAACGACGGGGGTCGCGGTGCACACGCGCCTCCTTGGGAGGAAGAACCGATGGCGGCGGAGTAGGGGAACTGGTTACCAACGGTACGACAACCACCGGTACGGAGGGAGATGAAGGGGGGGAGGGCGGTGATGCCGGCGGTTCGACAGTAGCCTCCGAGGAGGATCGAATAACCGACCATAGGCGACGGATAAACCCCTGACGTATTGGAGTATTATCAACCGTTGGCATCGGGGTACTACTCGGTATGGCAGTAGTCGGTACCACGACAATCGCTTCGACCTCCGATGGCAACATCGCAGTAGGTTCGGGAGGCGCAGGTGGATGCGTGACTCGTACTGCCGGTTCTTCCCCAAGCAAGCGGGGAGTTGTGGTCGATGTCTCGGCAGAGGGCCGCTCTGCCCCCGTGGTCATCAAGTAGCTAGGACGAACATCTTCGAGCAATTCCTCAAGTCGGGTACGTTCTACGAGGTAGGTCGGGGTACCCATCTCGGCGTTGGGGACCACCAACACCTGAATCCCATGCCGAGCCTCGATAGCGGCGATGGTGGAGCGTTTCTCATTGAGCAGGAAGGTGGCCACACTTACCGGTACCTGAGTAACTACCCGTCCGGTCTTATCCTTGAGGGCATCTTCTTCGATCAGGCGCAGCACCGATAGGGCCAGCGACTCGATGCCGCGAATGCTCCCCTGGCCGTTGCAGCGTGGGCAGATGACCTGGCTGGACTCGCCCAAAGAGGGACGCAGACGTTGACGTGACATCTCCAGTAGCCCGAATCGAGAGATACGCCCGACCTGGACTCGCGCACGATCGACCTTGAGGGACTCCTTGAGGCGATTCTCGACCTCGCGCTGGTTGCGCGCCGGGGTCATGTCAATGAAATCGATAACAATCAGCCCCCCAATATCACGCAGACGCAGTTGACGGGTGATCTCATCGGCTGCCTCCAAGTTGGTGTTGAGGGCCGTTTCTTCAATATCCCCGCCCTTGGTAGCACGCCCCGAGTTAATGTCGATCGAGACCAGCGCCTCGGTGTGGTCGATCACGATGGCGCCACCTGACGGCAGGCGCACCTCACGCTGGAAGGCCGTGGCGATCTGACTCTCGATCTGAAAGCGCGAAAAGAGGGGAACAGTATCTTGGTAGAGCTTGACCTTGCTAAGGCTGGCCGGCATCACCTGCTGCATGAAATCGCGGGCCTGTTGGTAGACCTCCATGCTGTCGATCAGGATCTCGCCGATGTCGTTGCGTAGATAGTCGCGAATGGCCCGCACCACGATGTTGCTTTCTTGGTAGACCAAAAAGGGGGCCGAACGGTGTTTAGCGGCTTCCTCTACGGAGCGCCAGAGTTGTAACAGGTAGTCCAGGTCCCATTGGAGTTCCTCAACGTTCTTACCCACCCCCGCAGTACGCACAATGAGACCCATGCCATCGGGGATATCGAGTTCGCTCATGGCATCGCGCAGCTCATTGCGCTCCACTCCCTCGATCCGGCGAGAGACGCCCCCAGCGCGGGGATTGTTAGGCATCAAAACCAGATAACGACCCGCAAGGCTAATAAAGGTGGTAAGCGCCGCCCCCTTGGTGCCACGCTCTTCCTTGTCTACCTGGACGAGGAGGGACTGACCTTCGTCCAACAACTCCTTGATGCCACGACCTGGGGCATCGGTCTTGAAGTAGGCGTGGGCAATCTCCTTGAGAGGCAGAAAACCATGGCGGTCAGTACCATAGTCGATAAAAGCGGCTTCTAGGCTGGGCTCTATGCGAGTGATTCGGCCCTTGTAAATATTTGATTTCTTTGTTTCGCGTAGCGAAGTCTCAATATCTAGGTCGTAGAGACGCTGGCCATCCACCAGTGCAACCCGCAACTCTTCCGGTTGAGTCGCGTTAAATAACATTCTTTTCATTGTGATATGGTTCTCGTGGGTGTTCGACCCATCGCAACGCCTCACCCAGCCAACTTCGTAGTTTGTAAACGAGGTTGGCCTTGGAAACTGGCGGAGGCGCGGCGCCCTGAATCGGGGCGAGCCAGCACCTGAATCCCGCAATTGGCCCGTTGAGAGGCGTGGTTTGGGCCGATCGGATGGAGGCCTGGGCAAGAGGTCATTGCCGGTTAATCCCCATCCATTTCTAAACGTATAAATATAAAAGAAAAATTAGTAGTTATTTCTCTTTTATGTCAAAAACGGTTGATCCGTGTCGGTCGTGGTGCGCAACGGACATCGAACTATAACAATCCTGCACCCCAACGGCCAATAGCACCCAGACGACAATGATTTAACGGTTGTCCACGATCATGGTCGCGGGCCATGGCTTCGAGGAAGGTAGGCATCTATCATCTGACCTGTTTTTCGATGGGGACGTTCCCGGTACTATGCACCATGAATGAGACAGACAAGCCAAATGTACCTTCCGTGCGCCGGTTAGAGATCTCGCCAGACTATGCCGGGCAACGCATCGACAATTTTCTGATCACCCACCTGAAGGGGGTGCCACGCAGCCATCTCTATCGCCTGTTGCGTCGAGGCGAGGTGCGCGTGAACAAGGGTCGCATCGGCCCAGAATACCGCCTCAAAGCAGGAGACATGCTACGCATTCCACCGATACGTCAAGGGGTAGAGGAGGATCCCGCACTGCCTGGGATGGGGGTGTTGGAGCTGGTTCGAGGTCGGATCATCCACGAGGATGATGACTTATTGGTATTGAACAAACCAGCCGGTCTGGCGGTCCATGGTGGCAGTGGATTGCGCTTTGGGGCTATCGAGGTTCTGCGTGCGTTGCGCCCGGAGGACCCGCACCTGGAATTGGTACACCGCCTGGACCGTGACACCTCGGGCCTGCTGATGATCGCTAAGCGGCGGAGTGCCTTGCGTCGTCTCCATGCGCTGTTGCGGGAAGGAGCGGTTGAAAAGCGTTACTTGGTCTTGGTTAAGGGGATATGGCAGGGAGGGAAAAAGAACGTGGATGCCCCCTTGCTGAAGAATCACCTCCAGTCGGGGGAGCGCATGGTACGGGTGGATGCAACGGGTAAGGCGGCAGTGACCCGTTTTACCCCACTCTCTGATCCTCCTCCCCAGGGTGGAGGGCGGGCCTATCCTGGTGCGAGCCTGTTGGAGGCCCTACTTGTCACGGGACGTACCCATCAAATTCGTGTCCATGCCACCTATGTGGGCCACCCCGTGGCAGGGGATGAAAAGTATGGTGACCCGGAATTTAACCGCGTAGTGCGGAGTTGGGGCATCCATCGATTGTTTCTCCATGCCCACCGCCTGAAACTGGAGGACGAGGGGCGGGTTTTGTCACTGGAAGCGCCGTTGGATGAGACCCTCCAAACGGTGATAACGGCGCTGTTGAGTCCATCTCGCCGCTGAACTCACAACGAAATCTTGTTAAAGTAGCAAAACATATTATTTCTGGAGGGTAAACGATGAAAGTAGAAGAGGTTATGACCCGCTGGGTGAAGACCGTATCACCCGATGCCCGCCTCAATGAGGTGGCTGCCAGTATGTGTCTCCATCGTATCCCAAGTCTGCCGGTGGTCGAGGATGGCGACCGCTTGGTGGGTATCATCGCGGAGAGCGATATCCTGCGTCATCTTTTCCCAACCTTGGACATCGTAATTAGCGAAGGCTTAGAAAAGATGGACTTTGAGGCCATGGAGGATGACTATCGCAGCCTTAATCAGCTCAAGGTTGCTGATTTGATGAACCGTAAGGTGTTCGTTGTGCGTCCTGACATGCCGGTGTTGAAAGCAACCTCGGTGATGGTGCATCACAAACTTCGTCGTATCCCGGTCACTGAAGATCGACGGCTCAAAGGGATGCTAAGTCTGGGAGATGTTCATAAAGCTCTATTGCGCAAGACAATTTAGCTTTTATAAAGTTTTCCGACGCTAGATCTCCGAGAGCGTTGAACCCGTTCGCAGTGTGGTGCAAACCGAAAGGAACCCGGTGGCGGCTGCCCACTTAATCTGTGATACGCCCTTGAACCAACATCCTCCAACCTATCCAATCGTAATATGCTTCTCGGGCCATGATGCCACTGCCGGGGCGGGACTCGCAGCGGATATCGAGACCTTGATGAGTTTGGGGTGTCATCCCGCACCCGTGGTGACTGCGGTTACAGTGCAAGATACGACCAATGTCAAAAGTTTTGTTCCTCTCCTTCCTAGCCTTGTTACCGATCAAGCACGTACGGTACTGGAGGATATGGGCGTAGCGGTTATCAAGATCGGCATGATAGGGAGCATAGAGAACGTGGAGGCGATCCACTCCATTCTGCGTGACTATCCGAGCCTACCGGTGGTTCTGGATCCCGTCCTGCGAGCAGGAGGGGGTACCCCGCTGGGCGATGATGAATTGGTACAGGCCATTACTGAACTGTTGTTACCTTTAACGACAATACTCACCCCCAACAGTCAGGAGGCCCGGGCCTTGGCCCCTGCCGCAGATACCTTGGATGCCTGCGCCCATCAGATACTGGAAACCGGTTGTCGGTACGTGCTCATTACCGGCACCCATGAGCGCACGGAACAAGTGATTAATACCTTCTACGGTAACCATCGGACTCTGGAGAGTTTTACCTGGAATCGTTTTGAGCAGGTCTATCACGGTTCAGGTTGTACCTTGGCGTCTGCCATCGCTGCCTTACTGGCCCAAGGCATGAACCCGAACAGCGCTGTTCGTGAGGCCCAGGAGTACACCTGGACGGCCTTGCGTTACGGTTATCGTGTGGGAATGGGTCAACTTATACCAGACCGTTTATTCTGGGCGCGAGATCGAAAAGATCTCGTTTCAACGGAGAGAACGGATCTGCCTGAGGACGAATAATGGCAACAACTCTTCAAGGGCTCTACGCAATTGCGGATACTAGCCTTATCCCCGAAGAACAATTGGTAGAAAAGGTGGGCCTCGCCCTTTACGGCGGGGCACGCTTAGTACAATATCGAGATAAGAGCGACGATCCTGGTCAGCGTGAATGGCAAGCGATAGATCTGTTACACCTCTGTAACAGTTTTAAGGTCCCGCTTTTGATCAACGATGATGTGGAACTCGCCGCCCGAATTGGTGCGGGAGGTGTCCATCTGGGCAAGGATGATATGCCAGTGGTGCAAGCGCGTTCTATTCTTGGTCCATCCGCCATCATTGGTGTTTCCTGCTATGACGATCTGGCTTGTGCTGTACAGGCAGAACGGGACGGGGCAACCTATGTGGCCTTCGGCCGATTCTTTCCCTCGCATACCAAACCTATCGCCATCCAAGCGAATCCTGCCATCCTCACCGAGGCCAAGCGCTGCCTGCGAGTTCCCCTAGCAGCGATTGGTGGAATTACCGCCAATAATGCCTCCCTCTTGGTGGCGGCGGGTGCAGATCTATTAGCGGTAGTACACGGTTTATTCGCCCAGGGCGACGTTCGTGTCGCGGCCGCCCAATTGGCGCGGTTGTTTACCTAACTAATCCAAGTTGCTACTACAGTCTCAATCTGTAATTCTTCCCAGACATGTGATTTTTTGAACCACCCCCCTCCCGTTGGGGGAGAAGGCGTTCAAGACATTAGACCTTATCGGAAACCCCCACCTAGCTCTGCCGGACAACGCAACCTCATGATTTATATTGACTGTGGTGGGTGATGAGGAGGTTTCCGATAAGGTCTATTACTCAATAGACATTATCGGAAACCCAAAACCTCACCCCCCGCCCCCCTCTCCTTAACAGGAGAGGGGGAGATTTTTTGCCTGTTCCGTTCAGGAGTTAAGCATAACAACGGAATAATTCTCCCCCTCTCCTGTTAAGGAGAGGGGGGCGGGGGGTGAGGTTTCCGATAATGTCTAATGTAGGTAACAAATTGGGTTAACTATAAATAACCGAGACAAAAAATACACTGGTTGTCCCTCGGTCGAATTTCTGGTCTAGGAAAAGCAAAATGACTCGTTCACAAGAATTGTATGCCCGGTCGTTGGAACTAATTCCTGGTGGAGTCAACTCCCCGGTTCGAGCGTTTCGTGGGGTAGGGGGCGACCCTATATTCTTCCAGCGGGGTGAGGGACCGTTTCTCTATGATGAGGATGGGCGGCGTTATATTGATTACGTAGCTTCGTGGGGTCCGTTGATTGCTGGCCATGCCCACCCGGCGGTGATCAGGGCGGTTCAAGAGACGGCTAGGCTGGGTCTTGGTTTTGGCGCCCCGACCATGCTTGAGATTAGCATGGCCGAGCGTCTGAACCATTTGATGCCGTCCTTGGAACGGGTTCGCATGGTCAACTCGGGGACTGAGGCGACCATGAGTGCTATTCGACTCGCCCGTGGTTATACCGGGCGTGACAAGATTGTCAAATTCGAGGGATGCTATCACGGCCATTCCGATGCGTTATTGATTAAGGCGGGCTCTGGTGCGCTCACTTTTGGCGTACCCAGTTCCGCAGGTGTCCCTGCGGCCTTGGCTCAACATACCATCACCTTGAATTACAACAGCCTGGACTCAGTACGCGACCTTTTCGCACAGATTGGCGATCAGATAGCCTGCATTATTGTCGAACCAGTGGCTGGTAATATGAATTGCATCGCGCCACTTCCGGGGTTTCTAGAAGGATTGCGGGAAGAGTGTGACTATTATGGAGTTGTGCTCATCTTTGATGAGGTCATGACTGGTTTTCGGGTAGGATTGGGCGGTGCCCAAGGTCGCTACAAGGTTATCCCGGACCTAACTACTCTAGGAAAAGTCATTGGCGGAGGATTACCGGTAGGAGCCTTTGGGGGACGACGTGAAATTATGGAGCGCCTAGCGCCACTTGGGCCGGTTTATCAAGCCGGGACCCTTTCGGGAAATCCTGTGGCTATGGCAGCAGGTCTTGCTACCCTCGAATTAGTTTGTCGTCCGGGTTTTTATGAAGACCTAGAAGAGATGACTCGCCGCCTTACCGAAGGACTGACAACAGCGGCGCGCACGTGCGGTATTCCATTTACCACACAACAAGTTGGAGGTATGTTTGGGTTATTTTTTACTACCGAGGATCCGATTCAAGATTATGCCCAGGTAATGGGTTGTAATGTGCCTCGCTTCCGAGAATTCTTCCATGCAATGTTGAAACGGGGGATATATCTTGCTCCCTCGGCGTTTGAAGCGGGTTTTGTTTCTGGGGCTCACACTGCTACCGAGATTGCAACTACCATTGCAGCGGCACAGGAAGTTTTCTCGACCTTTGCGGAGTAACGCTATTCATACCTATCCATCACAACTTGTGATTTATATTTTAGAGAGGATTCGGCATGACGACCGAGATTCCTTCCGTAGAACGGGTACGCCTTGACAAATGGTTGTGGGCAGCCCGTTTTTTTAAGACCCGCAGCCTAGCCGTCGAGGCGATTGAGGGCGGTAAGGTGCGGGTGAATGACGAACGGGCCAAACCTGCCAAGGAGGTTCGCCTCGGGATGAAAATCACCGTGCGCACTCACGTGGAACGCACGGTCATGGTGCGTCGTTTATCTGATGTGCGTCGTCCAGCGGTTGAGGCGGTAACTCTCTACGAGGAGACCGCAGAAAGTGTGACGCAGCGCGAACGTGAAGCGGAATTGCGTCGCCTCGCCCCACAACGCGAGATTGGCGAGGGTCGTCCCACCAAACGTGACCGTCGCCGGATTACACGGTTTATCGAAAAGTCGTGATGAAGGCACGTATTCACTCTCCCTGGGAACCGTCCATTAATGAGCAATACGAATACACACGACACCGACTTCTATGCCTGGACACAAAAACAGTTCGCACTATTGAGACAAGGACTGTTTATGGAAGCTGACGTGGAGCATTTGATTGAAGAATTGAAAAGCATAGGGGCAAGTGAACGGTGTGAACTCTTCTGGACAATTCAGGGTTAAAAAGTAAGCTCCCATCCATTGAAGAATTAGCTTATGTGATGCGATCCTTATTGCCACTGGCGAAATTGGCCTGGAAGAAACTACCTTCCCGATTAAATGTCCTTGGAATATCAGCTGAGAAACGGAAAAGCCCCTCTCTCGGGGGGGGGGGAGGGGAGAAAAGCGTACTAGGTAACCCAAGTTGCCACCTACTTGACCCCTCCCCAGCCCTCCCCGTAAACGGGGAGGGAGTAGGCCGCAGACCGGGGGGATTGAGGGGGGACGATTGGATGCGATCCCGAATTTTGAATAGGTGGCAACTTTGGTTAGGTAGTAACTTGAATTAATTAACTTCGCGAAAGAAATTAAATTGAGAAGACATGCTTTTATTGTTGAGTAGAACACTGGCCTTTCTGGTGATTTTCGGAATGGCGATGGGGGCGGCGCTAGCCAAAGATGAGTTTCGGAAACTGACTTCTTCCTCCACGGGTGAAACCTGGCTGTTGCAATCGCCACCAGCCCTTCGTGGTAGCGCTCGGGCACTTAACGGAACCACCGTAACGGGTTTGACGGTCCCTGGCTGGAATTATGTTAGCGTACCACGGGCGCCAATATTGCCGGCCACTGGGAAATTATTTAACGTCCCCAAAGGCGCTCGGATAACAACCGAGATCGAAATTGGTACCCCACCAATACCGTATGCCCACCTCTCGACTCTAGATACCGTCACCTCGACGGAAAAAGTACCACCGGCACATTGGCAGCATGTTGGCACACCAACGGTTTCGGGTTTGCTTCCCGGATTTCTGGCGGCAATTGGACCAACTGCCATTGAACGTGGTCAAACCGTCGCCCCATTACGATTTTTTCCATACCAGTGGGATCCCTCCACAGGAACTGTTTATTACTATCCCCAATTGAGGCTACAACTCGATTGGTTGGCATCTCCCCCCCAGGCTAATTCTGACCAGAGTTATCCTCTACCATCGATCCCTTTCAACGCCCCGGCGTTGCGGATCGTAACCAATCAATCAGGAATCCATGAAGTAAGCTCTCAGGATTTCGTGGGCGCGGGATTTGACCCCAATCTCTGGAATCCAAAGAAATTACGACTTTGGCACCGCGGCATTGAAACAGCTATTACCATGCGAACCACTCCCAGCGGGTCGGTATTACGTTTCTATGCCATGCCATTCGATTCTCCCTATGCCAATCAGGATGTCTATTTTCTTACTTGGGTGGGCGGAAAGTTACAGAGAATGGACACGGTGGATGCGACTCCGAACACTGTGGAACCAGTGGTTGCGGAACTCTCTACTACTCTTCACTTCGAGGAAAATCATACAACCTGGGACAATACTCCCAATGCCCCCACGGAGGACTATTGGTTTTGGGCAAAACTAGTAGCAGGTTCAACCGCAAATCGACTAGCAACTACAATATCTGTTCAGGACCCCGTTAACTCTCTCCCTGCCACAATCAAGCTTGATCTATTAGGTCGTTCGACTGGCAGCCATTATGTCACTGTTGTGCTAAATGGTGTTACCCTCGGTGAGTTGACCTGGAGCGGTCTAACGCGCTATCGAGGAGAATTGGCGATTCCCGCTAGCGTATTAAGTTCGGGAGACAATAATGTTGTGGTACAACTTGCTAATGCCAATACAGACATCGTCTATCCTAATTGGTTGGAGCTGACCTACACACGTCAACTAATTGTCCACGCCGGTAGGACTTCACTACAAACGAAACAACCGACCACCATGGAAGTAACGGGGCTAACAGACACCAATGCCGTAGTCTACGACGTGACCAATCCGCTCATGCCAAAACGATTGATTGGAAGAAAATTAATTGGAACACCGGACAACCGACACCTAAAACTTCACCTACCGATAGCTGGTCATTATGAATTGGTAGAATCTTCAGGACTTATTCGGCCCGTAGCAATGACTGGTTGGCACGCACCCAACCTGCGCAATAGGCGACTCGGCGCTGATTACCTGGTGATTGCCCCGCGTGCCTTTTTGGGGGCAATCAACCCGCTGGCTAAACTTCGTCGTAGCACGGGATTACGGGTAAAAGTTATTGCGGTTGAGGATATCGCCGACACCTTTGGGGGGGGGGCTGACCACGCCAGAGGCAATTCGTGACTTCGTCAGTTATGCCTACCATGAATGGCAGCCACCCGCACCGCTTTATCTACTACTGGTTGGTGATGCCAACATAGATTATCGTGATTATCTGGGCACTGGTAAGGTAAGTCAGATACCGATGTTTATTGTCAATACAAGTAACTTGATGTTAACTCCTTCGGATGCTCCCTTTTCGACCGTTGATGGCAACGATAAATTGCCGGATTTGTGGGTAGGTCGACTGCCAGCTGCGACTCCACAAGCCGCAGGAACAGTGATAAACAAAATCGTCGGGTATGAATTAAGAACAAATCCAAAGCCCACCCAAGCCTTATTTGCTGCCGACAATAATGAGCCATCCTTCGAAATGTTAAGTGAATCCTTTATTACCCTTTTGCCGGAAGGGATTACACCGCGTCGAGTTTATCTTTCGCAAGGAGGAACAACGGCGGATATCCAATCGGGTATCAGTGCGGGTGCCCTTGTTACTACATATCTCGGTCATGGATCTGTTACTAATTGGGCCGGCGAGTATCTATGGCGTAGTGATAGTGTCCGAGATGATATTGCTACTCTGAGCAACAACAATCGTCTCACCTTCGTAATGGCCCTCAATTGCCTGAATGGTTACTTTGCTAACCCGATGATGTATTCACTTAACGAATCGTTTGTAGTTAAGGACGGTCGGGGTGCGGTTGCCAGTTTTGGATCCAGTGGTCTGGGTTATCCAATCGATCATGAATTCCTTGGTAATGCAGTCTTTTCAGAATTATTTACACGCGGTGAGAGAATACTTGGCGCGGCCACCACCCAGGCCCGGATTAACGCATATGCGAAAGGTGCGTCTGAAGAAATATTGACCTCCTTCGAGCTGATTGGAGACCCGGCCACACAATTGGCGTGGTAGCTACGATCACAACCGTGGAATACCCGAGTAAACACAGAGTTCGATAGTGGTACGATGACAAAAACAAACTCGACAATCTCAGAATCAGAGCGGATATATCCGTACTTTCCGCTCCAAGTAGTTAATACCATTGAAGGTACAATCTTGGTACATCGTCACCAACCCTGGTGGGCCGCAATTAATGCAAGTGCGGTTGGATGCGTGCGCCAATTGGCTGGTCGAGACGGCGGAGGAATGCGCCTCCGCAAAATAACTGTGTCGGAAGAATCTCGGGAAGAGGTATCGGAAAAGGATGTCCACACCTTTGCGGCACAACTCAATGCGGCTGGCCTACTTGCGGCCACACCCACCGTCATACCTACCCCGCGTGCTGACTCCCTTTTTCTGCACCTTACCGAGCACTGCAACCTGAGTTGTAACCACTGCTGCATGGATTCGGGACCGGATCGGCACCGAGCGTTATCCATTGCTACCGTCTTGCGTTTGGTTGACGAACACATCGCCCTAGGCGGACACGAGTTGGTCCTCTCTGGTGGAGAGCCGCTCACCTGGCCAGGACTCGATGCGCTATTGGAGCGGACTCACAACACTGGCATAACGGTACGGCTACTCACCAACGGTACCCAACTGGATGAGCAACGCGCGCACTTCATCGCGGCTCGGGTAGACGAGGTACAGATCAGCCTGGACGGTACCAACGCAGCTATGCATGACGCCATCCGTGGTCCGGGGAGCTTTCTTGGTGCGACTACCGGTGCCCGTTACTTGCTTGCCGCCGGCCTGCCCAATACGCACCTGACTTTTTCGGCTCAAATATCATCGGCCTTAGCCACCGTTGTAGAGTCATTTTTGATACTTGCCGAGCAATTGGGGGCTGGCGCGGTTCGCTTCCTACCCGTTCGGCCATCCGGTCGGGCGGCTGATCAGGGTGGCCTCCAGGGCCTTTCCGGGCCGGCCCTCGCCGATTTCTTCGACCGCGTCCATGCCCTCAAACAGCAATGGCGCGAACGACTCCATATCAGTTCCGGTTTGAGTGGATTGGGTCTGAGCAATGTGCCGCAGCCTTGGTGCCCCGTGGGTAAAAAACTTACGGTAACTGCCGAGGGCGTGGTATATCCATGTGCCTTGTTGATGGGCAACACATTCTCCCTCGGCAATATTCATACCCAAGACCTCGCAACCATCTTACGCGGCAGCGCCTACCAGCAGGTGGTGGAGAAAATTCATCGTCGGATAGACCATACCCCGGCTTGCCTACGTTGTGAGTGGCGTGCCTTTTGCCAAGGTGGTTGTGTTGGTATGGCTTTATCCAATGCGGGAGCTATCAATACACCTGAGGGACCGTGCGGTTGCCGACGACGTTGGTATACAGATGCCGCAGCACGGGTAATTGCCAGTGGCGATTGAATCAAAATCTGGCATCGTCATCCTGGCCACGGAGGGAATGAGCATGGCCCCTCTTTTATTGCCGGGGGACCAAGTCATGCTGACGCCGCTCTCGGACACGCCCATCGTGGGAACACTGTTGGTCTGGCGTGCTGGCGAGGGATCGGTGCTGCACCGCTTGGTCGCCTGGTGGCCAAAGCAGGACCGGTGCGTTGAGACCGGCGACGCTAGTTTGGTTTTCTGTGAGCGTCGCGTGAGTGAGATACTCGGCCGTGTGATTGCCATAGCACTGCACGGTCGGGGACCGTGGATTCCGTTAAGACCACCGATAGGTTTGTATTCCTGGCTGATAATGGTTGCCTATCGGCACTGGTTGCCAAAGGCTTTGGTATGTCGATTGCTGCGAATCATCGCAAGATGGCAAAGACGGAATTGGTTCAATAAAACAAAAAGACAAGCCATGCAAACAAAAATCAATAACGAATTACAGTTACAACAAATCGACGATGAATTGATGGTATATGACCCAACGCAAGGACAGGTTCATCTATTCAACTCCACCGCACGCCAAGTATGGGAAGCATTGGAGGCCGATCGGACGCCCACGGCACTGGCCAATGATTGGGTGCAGGAATACGGATTGGCGCCGGAACAGGCACTCGCCGACGTACAGGAGGTAGTACGCCAGTTCATCGAGGTGGGTTTGTGGAAACCCGCTTGAATAGTGAACGAGATCTCCAGATAGTTGCCAAATTTCGCGTCCTCGATTTGGAATGGAGAATCAGCGGAATGCCTGTTGATCTGATAGAAACATTTTCCAGGGTACACGCACCTCTCCGCGTTTCTGAAGTAGAAAACAATACTAGGCCTACTACGCTCCAATTCCACTTGAACGAAGAAGGGCCGGATGGAATACAACTCACCCACCCGGATGGCAGTCAACATCGATTGCTCACACCGCCCTGGACCTACCCAGATTTACACATGGCGGTGCTAAACGACCTCTATAACCGAGTTGAACACCATTGGTTATTGCACGGCGCGGCACTGGCATACGAGGGGCGTGGCCTAGCTATCCTCGGTGCGTCAGGCCTTGGTAAAAGTACTTTATCCCTCGCTTTGGCATCACGGGGCTGGTCTTTGTTGTCGGATGAGTTCGCGGCCGTGGCGCATGACGATGGGCGTTTGTGGCCGTTTCCTCGCCTACCGGGGAGTCGTCATCAAAAAGCGGAGGATTGGTGGAGCGTGCCCGATTTCTCCGGCGGCGAGAAATGGTTTCCTCCACCTGAGTATCTAACATTCGCTCATGAACCGATCGCGCTAACGGCTATTGTCTTACTCAGCGTACCAGATTCCGTCAATCTGGGCCTGCATGTGGCAATACGCAGTTCTACAGCAGCTGATGAATTCGCACGGGAAGCGAATACACGAGGAATGTCTCTCATTGATCAGGGCGTACGTCCACCGTTTTACTGGTTGCGATTCGGAGGGGAGGAAGCTCCCATTCTTGAACTATGCAGGGAGTGGGATAAAGAGGTAATTTATACTGAAAGAATAGCCTCTCCACCCTGTGCGGCTGATTGGCGCCGCGCACCACGTATCGAACCTGTCACTGGTAGCGCGGCGACATTAGCGCTACTTGCTGCGGCACGCAATCGGGGACGCAATAGCCGCTTATTGGCCACGCGTGCGAATCGTTTAGATCGACTGTTATTTGAAATAGGAAAAGTTGTCGGGCGCATTCCGGTGTATCAGCTTCAGGTGGGAGAGTTGGGCACGTCTCTAGATTGCATTGAACAACTACTCCTGAATAATCATAAGCCCTAAAGGGGCGACATAGAACTTGCTACTAAAAAGAACATTTCCATAGATTCGGCACAGACAATTTCGTCTCAAACGAATCATCATCAATGATTCTTCTGTGAATGTTCAGGATCTGGGGTGGAAGGTAAAATTATTAACCAACAAATTCGGCTCCACTTCTCCGTTAATTGAACGATCATCCGCGAAGAATCAATTGATAAGGACTGGCAAACAGGGGGTTCCATACCTTAATGACAGCATTAGAAATGACAAAAGAACCTATACACGCATCCAAATAGCCAACATCCTTGGAAATATCGAAGACGAGTCTTCCGTAGATGCCCTCGCTGATCCAGCAAATAGCCAGTATTTCTTATTAAATAACCCAAGTTGACCTACTTGCCCCCTCCCCAGCCCTCCCCGTAAACGGGGAGGGAGTAGGCCGCAGACCTCCCCCCGTTTACGGGGGGATTGAGAGGGGACGATTGGATGCGATCCCGAGTTTTGAATAGGTGGCAACTTGGGTTAAAGATAATGACATAGTGAACGAAATACAGGAAGTGCTTGCAAAAATCAATAATAATGAATGAGCAGTATATTATTAGCAGTGCCATACCCTATTTGTACTCCTTTCATAAACCGCACAGAAAACTCACGGAAATATACGAATGTTTCGTTTGATCGGTATCGGGAAACGTTTCCTGTGTGACCATGGTCATGAGGTCCTTACCGAAGTTGATCTTTCCATCGAGCCTGGTAATTGCTACTTGTTGACCGGAGCCAATGGTACTGGCAAGAGTACTCTTCTACGCATTGCTGCTGGACTGCTACATGCCGACGCGGGCAGAATTATCTGGGAAGATGATTCCGTAAAGGGAAAGAGAAACACCCCCGATCCGCGCCGAAGAATTGGTTACCAGGGCAGTGAGGGACGTAGCTTGAATTGGCGGCTTACGGTAGGCGAGGAATTGCGGTTTTGGAGTACCGCATCAGGGTTAATCGATGATGAGCGCACCAAGGCAATAGCGAAAGTAATGATTGCATTTGGTTTGGTCGGTCTCGAACATCATTATGTGGGACGACTCTCTACCGGCCAGGCGCAACGGCTCATACTCGCACGGGCTTGGCTACACCGACCTTGGCTATTACTTCTAGACGAGCCGCTCCATGGCCTTGATACTGAGGGTCAGAAATTACTCGTCGATGCATTGCGGAGTCATCTCGCCCAAAAAGGCGCCGTTATTATTGCTACCCATGATACCCATCCGTTCGCTGCATTATCCTTTCATACCTGGCAGCTCGCCGAGGGACGATTGGCATCCATACGGAATGGTGTGAATTTCGCGACCGATTCGGACTCTCACACCAATTTTCCCCTACGAATGGATGAGTTAAAGAAGGAAACCTCCGATCGATTCCCAACCATTTCAATAAATCGCGCTGTGAGATGCTATTACCTCGCTACCCTGCGCAAGGATTTCTTGCAAGGATTGGGCTACCGTCTAGCAAGTATGCTATCTCTGGCGACTGTCGTCGTTACGGTAGTGCTTTTCTACTACTGGGCACGATTCATTGATCCACAGCTTTCCCTGAAACAAAATACTGCTTTCGGCGGAAATGGTTATTTTGGTTGGGCGTTAATTGGCGTAACTTTATCTAATTATTTACAAGCCTCCTTGACCATATTTGGTAATCGGATTCGTGAGCTTCAGGTCAACGGTACCTTAGAAGCGTTGTTTCTGCTTCCGATCGGTCGATTGACTCTAATTGGAGGTTTAGGGCTGTTGCCGTTTCTGGGTTCTCTTGGGCGTGTAGGACTATCTTTATTGGTGGGGTGGCTAGCTTTTGATTTCCGGCCATCGCTGGTAGGATTGCTTCTAGCCTTGCCAATTTTGTTGCTCGTTGCCTTTTGCACCGCTGGAATCGGTCTGATTTCGGCGGCTTTCGTACTCGAATTCAAGAAGGGTGATCCCATAGCCTGGATCATGAGCGCCTTGACTTGGATGATGAGCGGTGTTTATTTTCCGCGTGAGGTACTACCACCATTCATGCGTTTCGCTGGAGATCTATTACCTATGACACCTGCCATCGAAGCATTGCGTTCTACGTTACTTGGTGTTGGCATTCCGACCGAAGCGTTGTTACACCTCTGTATGCTATCCGCACTGACATTACCAATCGGTTATCTAGCATGGCGTTGGGCGGTAATACGTGCGCTTTACAGCGGCGGGTTACGGGAGTATTGAATATTTAGATGAGGGGGAAAAGAACCTAATATGCATGATCTATTAACCACATTTGAACAGCAAGGTCGCTGGATCGATATCTCTAGGATGTGTGACGAACAGTTACGGAAACGGCCGAATGATGTGACCCTATGGCATCGCAAAGCCAAGGCCTTGCGTGAGTTGCACGATTTTAGTGGTGCCGTGGATGCCTATCGACGTGCGCTGATATGGGCACCACAGGAAGTAGGTTTGCATTACTACCTCGGCAATGTGTTGTCGGAATCGGGTAATCACCAGGCAGCTACCGAAGCATTACGGGAAGCAATACGCTTGAAACCTGATTTCGTAGAGGCCTATAACGCCCTCGGCAATAACTTGGTAAAACAGGAACAAACCGACGCAGCCATTACCACCTGGAAAACGGCGACGACGCTCAACCCTAGCTATGCCAGTGCCCATTACAACCTGGGTAAAGCGTTAGGAGAGAAGCGATTATGGTTGGAAGCGGAAGAACATCTTCGCCAAGTGATAACCCTGGCACCAGATCATGTACAGGCCTGGAATAATCTAGGCAATGTTCTGCGCGGCCAATATCGTCTTTTCGAAGCGGAACAGTGCTACCGACAGGCTTTGGTATTGGCCCCAGAGCATTTGGACGCGATTAGAAATCTTACCCAATTGTTGAAAGATTCAACAGGAATCGGGGAAGCATTGCAGCTCGCCGAGCAGGTAGTGCGGCTAGCACCCGGAGCGGCAACGAGCCATGCTACTTATGGCAGTGTATTGTGCGCCATGCGGAAATGGCGTGAGGCAACGACAGCTTTCGAGCGTGCCCTAGCCCTCGATCCAAAAAACGCTGACAGCTATCACGGTCTGAGTCAGGCGTTGGCCGAGCAAGGTAACGAAGTAAATGCTCTGGCTGTGATACATCAAGCCCAGAAATTGGCCCCTATGGAGGCTGAACATTGGAACGCTGAGGCGATGGTGCAGGGATTATTTGGGCATTGGAACGAGGCATGGGCAGCCATGGAACAAGCGCTAAATCTCGCCCCAGAATCCCCAGAGGTGCGCTATAACCACAGCCTATTTCTCCTGCGTGCTGGTCGCTACCGGGAAGGTTGGATCGACTACGAATTCCGCAAGCAATGTCCATCCTTGGGAAAGCAACCGTATATTAAATTCGATTTAATCGCCCCATCCTGGGATGGGACACCGTTGCCGGGCAAACGCTTGTTGATCTACGCCGAGCAAGGGTTGGGAGACAGCCTGCAATTCTGCCGTTTCTTGCTTCAGGCTCGAGAACGGGTTGGTGAAATTTCCCTCGTTATCCAACCTCCCCTACAGAAATTGATCGGCCGAATGGGCACCGCTGCTTCTGTAGGCTCAATCGATAGGGATGTTCCCAATTGTGATGTAGTCTGTTCATTGGTTTCTCTGCCCAGAGTCCTCGATATTGAGATTGACGATCTACCGGGACCCATGCCCTATCTCACCACAAATCCGGTGCGGGTGGCGTACTGGCAAAACCGATTAAGACCAACCAAACGTCCACGCGTCGGGTTAGTCTGGGGTGGAAATCCTAATCATGGAAACGACCACCGACGTAGCCTAACACTTGAAATACTACGCCCCCTGATAAATATCGAGCACATCGATTGGTACAGTCTACAGGTCGGTTCCCGTGCCGCAGAGATTGCAGCGTGCGGGTTATCTGACTGGCTGGTGGATCTCTCTCCTGAACTCACCGATTTCGATGAAACTGCTACGGCGCTCTGTTGCCTTGATTTGGTAATTGCCCCTGATACCGCTATTATTCATTTAGCTGGCGCCTTGGGATGTCCGGCCTGGGTATTGGTACCGGACCCACCCGATTGGCGATGGTTGAACGAACGTACCGATTCTCCTTGGTATCCGAATCTGCTTCTATTTCGCCAAGCGGTTCCCGGCGAATGGTCCGGTGTGATCACTGCGGTGGTCGAATCCTTGCTTGCATGGATACCATTCAAGATGCCAGCAACTGATTGCTTAACGAAGAAGGCATCCTTACCCGTCATGGAATCACCGATCGCACAACGTCTCCATCCTGATCCCGAACCCCAACTTTACCGACCGAGTGCCGGTGAAGACCTCGCTGGACCATCTCCAGCATTGGGGCAATGGTTGCAGGCACAGGGTATCAGTCTGGCTTTAACCACGTATCAATCGTCGCGCCTTTACCTAATCGGTAGTGATACGCAAGGCAAGGTATCGCTATTCAAACGTATGTTCGAACCTGCCATGGGGTTGTACGTGAGCGGTGAGCAATTATGGTTGTCGAGCCGTTTTCAGGTCTGGCGTTTGGAAAATGTACTACCGACTGGAGAACGGTATAACGACTACGATCGTCTATTTGTCCCTCGGAATGGACACACCACCGGTGATCTAGATCTACACGACCTGGTAGTCGATGCCAACGGTGTGGTTACTGGTATTGCTACTCGGATTAATGCCCTGGTGACACTGGATGAGCGCTTCGGGGTGAGCCTACGCTGGCAGCCACCATTTATTGAGCCAATAAAGGATGGTGATTGTTGTCATCTGAATGGTTTGGCCCTACGTGATGGGCAGCCCGCATTTGTAACTTTGGTAGGGACAAGCAACGAACCAGGTGGCTGGCGCAATCACTGTTCCAACGGTGGGCAGGTATGGGATTTGGCAACGAATCGACCGTTGGTATCAGGCCTGTCCATGCCCCATTCGCCCCGTTGGTACCGGGATCGGCTGTGGTTACTCAATTCCGGGCGCGGTGAATTCGGCTATGTCGATATCCCACGTGCTCGTTTTGTAGCGGTGCAGATCTGCCCCGGTTATCCTCGTGGCTTGGCATTCTGGGGCGACTACGCGATTATTGGTCTGTCACTACCACGAGACAAAACCTTTAATGGTCTGCCACTAGATGAGATATTGGCTAGGCAAAATCTACTGCCCCAATGCGGACTGTTGGTTATCCACTTAGGTACTTTTGAAGTGAAACACTACCTACGTTTCGAGGGCGTAGTACGTGAGGTTTATGATATCCAAGTGATTCCAGGGGCACTCCGACCAATGGCGCTTGGTTTCCAAACGGATGAGATAAAATCGCTCATTACGCTATCTGTTGAAGGAAAATCACATATCCTGTGTAGTCCACAGCAGGCGGAAAAACCGAAAGAAATAAAGCCGCCGCCGATTTCTTCCACAAGCCACAACACCGCCTCAAGCGTTTTTTCTAACTTCCCAGTAAGTCCGGATCTAACACAGTTGCAACAGCAGGTCTTGACTCATCCCACTGCTGCGGGATATTTCCAACTTGGTCAGGAATTTCGCAAACGCCAGGCATGGCTCGGCGCGGTGGATGCTTTCCGACGTGCCTTGGAATTGGATCCCGGAATAGCACTAGCGCAACACCATCTAGGAATGGTTTTTCTGGCTATGGAACGGAAAAACGAGGCGGAGAAATCCTTCGAAAAGGCACTGCTCATCGATCCGAAACTGGCTCGGACTCGCTCAAATCTGGCGCAACTGTATTTGAGTCGTGGCGACGTACAAGAAGCAGTACGTCAATTTGAGCAATCCTTGGCCGACGAGGGTGGATTCATACCTGCACGGCTCGGCCTCATCGAATCACTGCTACGACAACGGCGTGGTAATCAAGCCAAAAAACAAATCAGGTTGGCTCGACAAATGCTTTCCGAACAACCCGTTGGATCATTACATGAGCAATTGCAGCGGCTTGTGCAGGAGGCTAATCGGCTGTGAAGATTTGTAGCTATGGAAGGGGAGGGGAGAGAGTAATCCTCCGGTAAATTAATTATCGAATAACACGAGGCGGCGTAATGAATTTAATGCACGACAGAAGGTAACAAAACCTGAGTTCGACGTAAGGGATGATGCAGCCTGCTGTATCAGCTAGGCTTAGTTAGACTCTAACAAGACAGTCAACTATTGATTTGACCTACACCACCTCATAACGTGGAATCAAGCGTCACAGGTAGTTGACCGTCTTTGTGTGGATTGTTATAAGGATAATAAATACAGCGAGTTAGTGCGTTTCTTACGTCGAACTCAGGTTAACAAAATAAAATAACCACGGCCCATGGAAACCATGGTAATAGAGAAGTAGACAATTCATAGAACAACTAGATATCTTGCGTAGAATGCCGATTTAATAACCACATTCCTTTTATCAGTTAACTAATCCTCCGTCAAATAGAAATAGATACACTAAAAGCTCATGAGCACTCACGAATTTACCGATCACCTGGTTCCAGACTTCACGACTGAGACTTGTACCCCACCCCGTACCGTGATGGCTGCTACTCCACCTCGCTCCTATCAACCGCCTCGTATTCGTACCTTCACCAATCAGGAGGTGGAAGCGGTCATTGGCCCTGCGCAGATGTGCTCGCCCAATCCTTGCGGTGTTAGTCCCTAGCCGCAGCATACGACCACAACTACAACTGGATAGTAAACGAGACTATGTCTAAGTCGATGCCCCATGGTGATTTTCCGCTTGCTCAGACTATCCGCCAGATCTCCCGACAACTCGCCACCCGTGTCGTTGCGCGAGCTCTGCCGCTGGTGCTCGGAGTCACTACGCCGGCTGAGGCTGTAACTTTCTCCTCTGTTGCCACGCTCACCGGCGTTTACCGGAGTTTTTCCGCTTGTGGCGAACAATGACGGTGACCTCGACATTCTGCTGACCGAATACGCCAAGCCATAATCGGTATTCCTTCTATGGCGCCTGGAAGCAACCGACACCCAAAGGGGCGCTGTTACACAAAATGTCGGCCCTCAAAATATAAAAACTCATCCTCTTACCTAAGAGTAATTCCATGCCTAAACCACGCCAAGTATCAACATTGACGGTGGCGATACGTCAAGCGGTGTCTCTGCATCCCATTGGTACGCCGAATATCCGTCAAGTCTTATCGTCCCAGGCGATTCGTGCCGCAGTGTTGATTCCATCTCTAGCTTTCTCCGCCATCCAATCAGCAGAGGCAGCGGCGTCCTTCACTTCGGTGGCCACCTTGCAAGGGGTTGCCTTCAGCTCGGTGGCTTGGGGTGACTACGACAACGATGGTTATCTCGATATCTTACTCACCGGAAACACCGGCAGCAGCAAGGTCGCCATCGTCTACCACAACAACGGCTCGGGGAGCTTCTCCTCGGTGGCCAGTCTGCAGGGGATTTACCAGGGCTCGGTTGCCTGGGGCGACTACGACAATGACGGCAAGCTCGACATCCTGCTCACTGGGTCCACCGGCACCAGCGGGGTCGCCATCGTCTACCACAACAACGGCTCGGGGAGCTTCTCCTCGGTGGCCAGTCTGCAGGGGATTTACCAGGGCTCGGTTGCCTGGGGCGACTACGACAATGACGGCAAGCTCGACATTCTGCTCACTGGGTACACCGGCACCAGCAGAGTCGCCATCGTCTACCACAACAACGGTTCGGGGAGCTTCTCCTCAGTGGCCAGTTTGCTGGGAGTTTCTTCTTATAGCTCGGTGGCCTGGGGCGACTATGACAACGATGGTTATCTCGATATCTTACTCACCGGAAACACCGGCGGCAGCATGGTCGCCATCGTCTACCACAACAACGGTTCGGGAAGTTTCACTTCGGTGACCAGTTTGCAGGGGGTTAGTTATGGCTCGGTTGCCTGGGGCGACTACGACAATGACGGCAAGCTCGACATCCTGCTCACTGGGTACACCGGCACCAGCAAGGCAGCCATCGTCTACCACAACAACGGTTCGGGGAGCTTCTCCTCGGTGGCCAGTTTGCAGGGGGTTTTTTATGGCTCGGTTGCCTGGGGCGATTACGACAACGATGGCGACCTCGACATCCTGCTCACCGGCTATTATAACTCTGTCAATTACGCCATCGTCTACAGCAATGACGGTTCTGGGAGCTTCTCTTCGGTGGCCACACTGTCAGGGATTCAAAACGGCTCGACGGCTTGGGGCGACTACGACAACGATGGCAAGCTCGACATCCTGCTCTCTGGCAGCGGTTATGCCATCGTCTACCAAAATAACAGCACCAGCGTTAGCGCCAACACCGCCCCGACGACTCCCAGTGGCTTGACTTCTAGCACCGGCACGACCTCCGCACTACTCAAATGGAGTCAAACTTCGGACTCTGAAACTACCACCGCTACCGGTCTGTCCTACAACCTGTGCGTGGGTACCAGCTCCGGGTCCTGTGATGTACTCCAGCCCATGGCCTCAACCACGGATGGTACCCGCCGTTTGGCCGCACACGGTTCCCTCCAGGTCTATGGCACCGGCAGCGGAGAAGGTTGGCTGCTCGAGAGCTTGACCGACGGTCAAACCTATTATTGGAAGGTTCAGGCAGTGGATACCGGCTTAAAAGGATCGGCTTTTTCCACTGAAGCCAGCTTTACCACCGGTAGTACCACTGCTGTGGAACTAACCGGTTTCGCAGCCAAACGCCAAAAGGGTGGCCAAAGAACGGTACTAACCTGGCAAACCGGCTCCGAAACCGACAACGCTGGTTTCCATATCTGGCGCGCAGCAGCCAAATACGGCCATTACCAGAGGCTGACCAAACGGATGATCCCGGCGAAGGGGGATGCTAGCTATGGCGCCAGTTATCGATATGTCGATACTACTGTCGATCCTAAGCGGTATTCCTTCTATGGCCTGGAAGCAATCGATACCAATGGCCAAAACGAGTGGCATGGTCCAATTAGCGATAAACCAAAGCTCGCTCATTAGGTCATCCATGGGACTGAACCGGGCCTTGGTCATCTCGTCAGGCTGCGGCCCGGCGAACCCGGAGAGTCGCCATTTTTCGCGAACCCCGGCGGGACTGAACCGGGGGACAAAGCCGTTTGTGCCCTAGATATGCTGGCAGGTCGGCAACCAACCAACCGATGACCAAGGTCCCGAACTATACCTGCCCCGCGCCCACCGAAATGTCGTATAATGTATATTATGTAAAGTGTAGAACATATAAAACCAATGCAGTCAACTATCTAGCTCTCGTCCCTGGCATCCTGGCATCCTGGCATCCTGGCATCCTGGATTCCGGCAATTCAACCCAGAACGGGCTACCAACCGCTGGCCCAGACACCCAGCAGCCCGACACTCCGCAAGGGATGTCGGGCTGTCGGTCTATCAAAGCGATTGCTTGAGGCTTTGGCTAATGAGCCGCAACCGGAGGAGGCTCGCTGTTGATGCTGTTGATGTTGCGCAACACCATATCCTGTCCGAACACTGCGCCCAAAATAGCGCTTAGAGCAGCCATTGGGAGGGCAAGCCCGGTCCCGCTTTCCATCGCGTCGGCAAATCCCGCACCTTCGTACATCATGGTGCTGGCAGAGGCCAAGCCAACTAGCCCACTTGCCAACACAACTCCTAACACTCCTCCTCCGACCATGGCCAGATTTTTGTTGAAATTTTCCTTATTGGACGCAGTCGGGGTCGAGGCACCCAGCGCTGACACACTGAAGGTCAGACTCAACAGCACAACAGCAAGCAGCTTGTACATGTAAACCTCCAAAAATAAACCGATTAGTTGAAAGAGATCGCTGTCTTGGTGCTTGATTTTCTTGGCCTAACATGGACAAGAATTCCAACACACTATTCGTCCAAATGATGGACTTGCTACTACCAAGGTGTCAAGTTCTGATCCTGGCTTTTTTGTTGGAACCCCTATTTCCCCCAGGGTACAACAATTACAGGCGTACCACATCACCACATTGATATAACACTCTAAAATAACAGTTTAAATAGGTTTATCACGATGGATGCGGCAGTTAGCTTATTATGCGTCGTCAAGTTTGATTCTTCCTTCTGGAATGAATAGTGCTCAATAATGGCAAAGAAGCCAAGAATGATTAGCGCAATTATTAGTAGAATATTCTCAATAATAAACCATTCCTTAATAGTTAGGCGTTTGAAGAAGAACCTCGGTAGTTTGCTGCTGGTTCTTGTGCTTCTTTTTCTGAGGATCTTCCAAATTTTCCAATTCATGATTATATCTTTTCTTGTTGGTTGAAGCGACTTCTCTCAACCCCAATCGTCGGTATTTATTCACTGTTTCAGATAGGCTCGAGCAACACATCGGTACGTAACCGATAATCTTCCGGTAGCTCAGAACCAATAATTTTGTCGAAAGGTTCGGAGGGTTGTTTAGCTAGATCCAGGAGCATGGCCGGTAGGTGGCGACGTTTATTTTTGTCGTAAACCAGTTTGACCACGGGACGCAATAGATCACTCTCATTTAACTCCAGAACCATGGCAAGACGCCCGCTTTGCAACAGCACCAAGGTTCCCACAGGATAGATACCAATGCATCGAATAAATTTCTGCACGATCTCCGGTTGGAAGTGATATTTACTCCACTCGATTAATTTACCGAGTACCCAGTGAGGTGACTTCCCTTTGTGATAGCAACGGTTTGAAGTTAGTGCATCGTAGACATCCACCACCGCAGCCATTTGTCCATAGACGCTGATCTTATCACTCTCTTTTCCCAGAGGATAACCACTACCATCATAGCGTTCATGATGTTCATAGATAATACCTCGGGATATCTCAGAAATTCCTTTGGCGGATGCTAGAATCTCCTGGCTGTAATCCACATGATGACGCATGATGACAAATTCATCCTCATCAAGCTGGCCGGGTTTATTCAATATATTTAATGGTACCTTAGTTTTCCCAATATCGTGAAGCAAGCCACCAATACCAACCTGATGAATGATTGAGGGATGCATTCCTAGGGCCTTACAGAAAGAAGTCAGCAACACGGCCACGGATACAGAATGTTCGAAGGTATATTTATCCATCTCGCGGATACGCACCATCCCCAATAATGCGTTCTGATTATTGAAGATAGACCTAACCAATTTCTCGACTACTGGGTCAAGCTGTTCGATCTCGATCTGTTTACCAAGTCGGGCATCTTCCATCATCTTGGTAACTACTAGGGACGCTTCTTTCTTTACCTTGATAGCTCGTGACCATTCTTCCTTGAGCGGGATCCGCAAGTCCTTTATCGGATAGGGAACCATCAACTCATCCATCGTTTTTTTGACCTCCTCACGAACCTCGGAGACATTCTGTCCTTGTTCTACGTCCAATCCTTTGTCCGTATCAATATAGACTTCCTGGAGTTTAAGACTCAGGATCTTTTGCAAAGCATCGTTGGTAGTTAGTTTGAACTTACTTTTCAGAAAAGGGTGATCCATCCAGCCGAGATCTAGATCGTGGATAAACATCCCGATGCGTAGTTGGTTTTTTTTAATTTTCTTAATCATACAAAGAATTCCCCAATTAAAATTCCCAAGCGGAATGGTACCCCAACTCATACCACGATCTTGCTATCGTTCGTACTTAGAAACAGGTAGAGCTATGTGGAACATACCAACTAAACACGCCGACATTCTACAACGCCCCTCCCCTACCGCAAGAGATTATCTATCATCAGATTATGCCGTTCTTATGGAGTAACAACCTGTTATCAGAGGTATATTGTTGGGTGGCGGTCGATGTGGCAAAGGCCGTAGAATCAGCACTCTAGTCAGAGGGGAATGAATGTGAATCTCATGCGTATTGTGTTGATTCTGTTGCTTGTTGCTGCGCTGACAGGGATCGGGTGGTGGGAGCGGCAGCGGCGTACCCGGTCGGGCCGTCATGAACGGGAAGCCTTTGAAGGTATTGGCATTGAAATCCGGGCCGGGGGGGAGAATGAGTCATTTCTGGATTTCTCTGGTCTGGATGGTATTACTGCTACCAGTGATTTTGCCCCAGATACCTCTCCACGTATCGTCTTGGAAGGTAGCTCTCCTCAGTCATCAACTCGGTCCTCGCGTCGAACTCCACCTGTAGAGGAGAAATTGATAGTAATCAATCTAATGGCTCCGGTGGATTGCCCCTATTCCGGCCCTGACCTTCTAACTGCCATTCAGGGTGCCAATATTGTCTACGGTGATATGAATATCTTTCATCACCGTGTAAAAGGTCAGCGTCGCCCCATCTTCAGCATGGCTAATATGGTTGAACCGGGCACCTTTAATCCACCGTCCATGGACGATTTTCTTACACCTGGCCTCACCTTTTTTATGCGTTTGCCTGGTCAGGTCAGGGGTCCTCAGGCACTGGACCAGATGCTCAAATCCGTCCAACACCTCGCCACCGACCTCGGTGGCAACCTCTGCGATCAGCGCCGCCGTCCTCTCGACAAGCGAGCCATTGCCAAGCTACGTGATGATGTAGCGAAGTATCAACAGCGGCTTGAGGGCACCACCTAACGCTCACTCGTGGCTGCGTCTACCCTCCACCTCTTCAAATGGTTATCCTCGCGGTGTGCTCGATACGGCGGTCCGCTGCTTGTTTTTTGCACGATCAGTCCCCACCTCGCGTTCATCTTCGACTTAACCCACCACTATCGTGCAACCTTTTTCCAACTATTTTGCTAAGGAGTTTAGAAAGTTATGACCGTAGAGACACATAAGGAGACTCTGGGATTTCAGGCGGAGGTCAAACAACTCCTGAACCTCATGATCCACTCGCTGTACAGCAACAAGGAGATCTTCCTGCGCGAACTCATCTCCAATGCTGCGGATGCCGCCGATCGGTTGCGTTTTGAGGCGTTGTCGGATGATGCCCTGTATGCGGGAGATACTGAGTTGAAGGTGTGGGTCCGCCTCGACAAGAAGGCGCGCACCATCACTGTCACCGACAACGGTATTGGTATGAATCGTGCCGAGGCGGTGGAGAGTTTAGGCACTATCGCCCGCTCAGGGACACGAACGTTTCTGGAGTCTCTCACCGGAGACCAAGCTAAAGACACCAAGCTCATTGGCCAATTCGGGGTGGGCTTCTATTCGTCGTTCGTGGTGGCCGACCGGGTCACGGTGGTAACCCGCCGTGCGGGTCTGGGTCCAGAACATGGGGTGCGTTGGGAGTCTGGGGCCGATGGCACCTACACCGTTGAGACGGTCGAACGTGCGGCGCGTGGCACCGAGGTCACCTTGCACCTGCGCGAGGACGAGAACGAATTACTGGAATCGTGGCGCCTGCGTTCTATCATCACCAAATACTCCGACCACATCCCCATTCCCATCCTGCTCCGCGAAGACAAAGAAGGTGAGGAAGATAAGGAAGAAAAAGAAGACAGCGTGGTGAATCGCGCCTCTGCCTTGTGGACGCGCCCCAAGTCGGAACTCAAAGAAGAGGATTATCAGGAGTTTTATAAATATGTTGCCCATGACTATGAAAACCCACTGAGCTGGATTCATAGCCATGTTGAGGGAAAATACGAATACACCCTATTGCTCTATCTCCCAGGGCGGGCGCCTTTCGACCTATGGGATCGCGACAGTCGCCACGGCGTCAAGCTCTACGTGCGTCGAGTGTTCATTATGGACGATGCAAAGGACCTGCTCCCCGGTTATCTGCGCTTCGTGCGTGGGGTTGTGGATTCTGACGACCTGCCCCTCAACGTCTCGCGTGAAATTCTCCAAAACAGTCGCATCGTGGACGCGCTACGTAATGGGGCCACGAGCAAAGTATTGGGTTTGTTGGAAGACCTCGCTAAGGATTCCCCGGAGAAATACGCCACCTTCTGGAAAGAATGTGGTCGGGTTCTTAAAGAAGGACCGGCAGAAGACGCCAATAATCGCGAACGGATTGCCAAACTGCTGCGCTTTACCTCCACGAACAATACCAGTGATGTCCAGAGTGTGTCCTTGGAAGATTACGTAGGACGCATGAAGGAGGGTCAGGAAAAGATCTACTATCTGAACGCTGATAATTTTACCGGCGCACGTTCCTCACCCCACTTGGAAGTCTTCCGGCGCAAGGGTGTGGAGGTACTACTACTCACCGACCGAGTTGACGAGTGGTTGGTTGCCCATCTCCACGAATTCGATGGTAAGTCGCTCCAATCAGTTGCCCACGGTGAGTTAAATTTTGGAAAACTTGCCGATGAGGAAGAAAAGAAGCAGGCGGAAGAAGCTACCAAACAACATCAACCGCTACTGACCCGTATCCAACATACCCTGGGTGAGCGTGTCAAAGAGGTTAATGTCAGTCAACGCCTGACCGATTCCCCTGCCTGCCTGGTAAGTAAAGACCACGGTCTATCCGTACATCTGTCACGCATCCTCAAGGCCACTGGGCAGAATGTACCTACGGTTGAGCTGATGTTGGAGGTAAACATCACACATCCGTTGATTAAGGCCCTGGAAGCCGAGGAAAATAAGGATCGTTTCACTGACCGTGTCCATATTCTCTTCGACCAGGCCCTCCTCTTGGAAGGCGGTCAGATCGAAGACCCCGCCGCTTATGTACGGCGGATCAATGCGCTGCTGGCCGGGTAGACGTGATTGATCAAAAAATACCCGCCCTATTCTTCTTGGTTCGTGGAGTAATTCCCGGAAAAGAAGGATGGGCGGGTATTTTTGTTTGTCATATTGGGCGAATGAAGATGATAACTTTAATTGTCAACAACCAACCTGTAGAGGTTGATGTCGCATCAGATACTCCTTTACTCTGGGTGCTTCGTGATCACCTTGGTCTCACGGGTACAAAATATAGTTGTGGTGCCTCCCAATGCGGTGCTTGTACCGTTCACCTTAACGATGAGCCCATTCGATCTTGTGTAACGCCTGTCACAGAGGCCGTTGGAAAAAAGATTACTACGATTGAGGGAGCGTCCTCGAAAACAGCTCAGACGGTTCTGGCTGCATGGGAGAAACTCAATGTCTCCCAATGCGGTTTTTGCCAACCGGGCCAGATTATGACCGCTGTCGCGTTACTCTCTCGTAACCCAAAACCCAGCGACGCTGATATCGATGCCGCATTGATTGGGAATATCTGCCGATGCGGTACCTATTCGCGCATCCGTACTGCAATTCATGCAGCGGCAGAACTGCTGTCTTAAATATCTGGTGTACGGACGGTGACCATGAACGAGCCATTTATCAAGAACCCAAGTCGACGCAACTTTATGAAGGCAACCAGCGGGGTGGGAATTGGATTGGTCCTGGGTATTTTGTTCGATCCTCGGCGGAATGGACCATACGCCGCATCACTCAACGCAGAACCGACAGGAACCAAGACTATCTTTGCGCCCAATGCCTTTGTGCGCATTGGTACTGACGATACAGTTACGGTGATCGTAAAACATCTGGAGATGGGTCAAGGTAGCCATACCGGCCTGTCCACCTTAGTTGCTGAAGAACTCGATGCCGCCTGGTCTCAGATTCGCACCGAGGGGGCAGCGGCAGATCCAAAACGCTATCGCAATCTCCTCTGGGGAACCTCACAGGGTACCGGCGGGAGTACCGCCATCGCCAATTCTTTTGATCAAATGCGTCGTGCGGGCGCTGTGGCTCGGGCCATGTTGGTGGCCGCTGCAGCGCAGGAATGGAACGTGGCGCTGGAAAGTATTCGTGTCTCTCAGGGTGTGTTGTCCCATCCCAGTGGGAAACAGGCCAGCTTTGGGCAGATGGCAATTAAAGCAGCACTACAACCAATTCCAGAAGAGGAGGTAACACTCAAGGACCCGAAGGATTTCATCTATATCGGCAAACACCCCCCACGTATTGATAGCCACGCCAAACTGCGTGGTACGGCGATATTTACTCAAGATTTCCGTCTACCCGACCTAATTACTGCGGTGGTTGCCCACCCTCCCCTTTTTGGCGCCACGGTAAAATCTTTCGATGCTACGCAGGCAAAAAGTGTCGAGGGCGTATTGGAGGTAGTGGCGATACCCTCGGGCGTTGCGGTGGTGGCAAAGGATTTTTGGTCGGCAAAAAAGGGTTGCGACCGACTTGTGGTAGATTGGAATGATGAGGCGGCCTTTCAACTTGGCTCTACCGAAATTCTTGCTCAATATCGAGATATTGCCAAGCAATCGGGCACTGTGGCCGCTGAACGGGGTAATGTGACGCAGGCCATCGACCAGGCCGCCAAAACCCTGGAGGCAGAATTCGAGTTTCCCTACCTCGCCCACGCTCCCATGGAGCCGTTAAATTGTGTGGTGCAGTTACATAACGATGGTTGCGAGGTGTGGAATGGTGCACAGATGCAGACTGGCGACCAACACAATCTCGCTACGTTATTGGGACTGAAACCAGAACAGATCAAGATCAATATGCTCTACGCGGGTGGTAGTTTCGGTCGGCGGGCGAATCCCAAAGCTGATTACCTTATCGAAGCTGCAAACATCGCTCGGGCACTGATGAATGGCCCCCACGCCGGTAAGCCGGTCAAGTTGCAATGGACGCGCAAGGACGATATGCGTGCCGGTTTCTACCGTCCCGCCTATTTGCATCGCATTACTGCGGGGCTGGATGCCGAGGGCAATCTACTTGCCTGGAATCAGCGTATTGTCGGTCAATCAATTATCACCGGCACGCCTTTCGAGGCGGGCATGGTGAAGAATGGCGTAGATATTACCTCGGTGGAGGGTGCAGTTAATCTGCCTTATACCGTTCCCCACTTCCGTGTGGATCTACATTCGCCCCGTCTAGCCGTGCCCGTACTTTGGTGGCGTTCGGTGGGGTCCAGCCATACCGCATTTGCCGTGGAGGCCTGCCTTGATGAGCTTGCATATTTGGCGGGTCGGGACCCAGTGGCTTGGCGGCGCGAATTACTCAAGGATCATCCTCGTCACCGATCGGTATTGGATCTGGCAGCGGAACAGGCCGAATGGAATAAACCGTTAGCGCCTGGCCTGCCTGGGGAGAAACGGGGGCGTGGTATCGCTGTGCATGAATCTTTTCACAGCTTTGTTGCCCAGGTTGCCGAGGTAACCGTGCGGGCAGATGGTAGTTTTCGTATCAATCGTGTGGTTTGCGCTGTGGATTGTGGTCTTGCCGTGAACCCAGATATCATCCGTGCCCAGATGGAGAGCGGTATCGTTTTTGGTCTAACGGCGGCCTGCTACGGGGCCATCACCCTCCATAACGGGCAGGTGAAGCAGTCCAGTTTTCGTGACTATCCGTTGCTACGCATCGATGAAATGCCGCGCATCGAGGTACATATTGTGCCCTCCTCGGCCAATCCTACTGGTGTCGGTGAACCGGGAACGCCGGTCATTGCGCCAGCGGTGGCCAACGCGCTCTTCGCCGCGACGGGTCAGCGCCTGCGTCGCTTGCCGTTCAAACTTACATGGATAGCCCCGACCTCTTGACCTTAGAAACGCTCTGCGCTTGGTTGGATGGGGGGCGGCAGGCAACTTTCGTAACTATAGCGGCCACTTGGGGGGCCGCGCCGCGTCCAGCGGGAGCCTGGGCGGCAATTCGTGATGACGGTATCATCATCGGTTCTGTCTCTGGTGGGTGCGTCGAAGAAGATCTGATTGCCCGGGTCCGCGCTGGTGAGTTCGTTGCGAGTGGTGTACACGTTTTACGCTACGGCGTCACCGCAGAAGAGACCTCACGTTTCAATCTACCCTGCGGCGGTACCCTTGAATTGGTGTTGGAGTCCAGGCCGGATGTCTCCGGTCTACGCCTGCTCCATGAGCGTATTACCCAGCGACGTGCCACGACACGTACTGTGGAGGTGGCCAGCGGTGCGGTTCTGCTTGAGGATGCGACTCGCGGCGATCCTTTGGTCTGGGATGGTAAACGGCTGAGCACCGTACATGGTTCACGCCAGCGGTTGTTGTTGATTGGTGCTGTCCAAATCTCGTCACATCTCGCCACCATGGCGCAGGCCCTTGATTATGAGGTGTTCGTCTGTGACCCGCGCGAGGAATATCGCGCTGGTTGGAGGGACATACCGGGGGTTTTGTTATTAGGGGGTATGCCTGATGACGTGGTGCGGCAGTTTTTGCCCGACCCGTGGTTGGCGGTTGTTGCCCTGACCCATGATGCCAAGCTCGACGATTTAGTTTTGCTGGAGGCGCTTCGTTCTTCGGTTCTTTACGTGGGTGTTTTGGGTTCCCGTCAGAGTAACCAACGTCGACGTAAGCGGTTAGCGAAGCACTTTGGCGTAGACGCGACGACCTTGGCGCGTTTGCGTGGTCCTGTGGGTCTACCCATTGGTAGCCACACCCCACCGGAGATTGCCGTTTCGATACTGGCCGAGATGATCGCGGTCAGAAATGGCGTAGTCCTGCCCGTCCAGGGAATGGATCCTTCTCTCCCGTCGATTACTCTCTGCGCTACATGAAGCAGCCGGTGGGAATTCTTCTCGCTGCTGGCCAAGCGACGCGTTTTGGTAGCAACAAACTCCTGCATCCGATGTCCGACGGCTCGCCCATGGTCGTGGTTGCCGCTCGTGCCATGCAGGCGGTACTGGGGCGGGTGGTGGTGGTCATCCGTGAGGAAGGCATTCTTGCCAGTGTATTGCAAATTGCAAGTGCGGAAATTCTTATCTGTCCCACGGCAGACGCCGGGATGGGTGCCAGTCTGGCTTGTGGTATTAGTTTTACGAGTGATGCCAATGGTTGGGTTATTGCCCTTGGCGATATGCCTTTCATTCAACCAGACACAATCCGCACTGTTGTAGATGCATTACAAGAAGGTGCTGCGATGGTTGCCCCAGTTTTTCCAGATGGTCGCCGAGGTCATCCGGTTGGTTTTAGTGCCGAGTGGCGATCGGCGCTTAGTTCATTATGTGGCGAGGACGGTGCCCGGAAACTCTTATGGAAGCATCGTGCCCGTCTGCATCAGGTACCAACTCAAGATATGGGTTGTCTGCGCGATGTGGATATACCAGCAGATCTGGAGTAAGTAATGAATTACGGGAAACATACACTGTTTCAGTTACAGCTACAAGGTGACGGCAACCTCGGCAACGGTTAATTTGAGCATAAAGAAATCAGCCGACGTTGTAACAGTGATCTCAGCGTAGCCAGGGTCGTTTCCCTCTCAAGCCCCAGGTCCTCAGCGAGTGACAGGATATCCGATAACGCCAGGGCTCTCTCTAAACGGACAAGCAATTCTCGTTCGATAGGATTGAGCCATTGCTGGATCGCGAGCGCCTTTCCCAATAATTGCGCATGGGTTTGTATGAGCGATTCATCTCCGAGCATCCCCGCCTCGAATAGTTTAATGCGCATCGTTCGCCGAATCCGGCCACGCTCCAAGATTTTATGAAAATGAGGATGGCGTGCGAGGCGTTCTGTGGCAAAGATTTCTTCGATCTCGATACCTGCATCATCATACAACGGAGGTTCTGATACCCCACTCCAGGTCCAAGGCGGACCGCATGTGGCATCACTCCACTGAAAGGCAAGCAGTACCGCAATGATACGGTTATAACCCTGGTCCTTTAGATTTCTGCTCCAAGCATCCACCGAATCTAGGAAAGTTGCATAGTCTTCACCCACGGCATGACCGAGGGCATAGTTGGTAGTCGAATACTCGCGCAGACGCAGAATATGAATGTCGATAGGGGCATTACCGATCCATGTGCGGAGTCGGTCCTCCAATGATTCTCCATCACGCTCACCGAGTTCAGTCACCATTTGAACAATCCCGCCTGGTGCGAGGTGGTGTGGCAGACTCGTAACAATACGTCGCTGAATATCCTCGCCCGAATGTCCACCATCACGAAACCCCACCGTATTGATTGGCGAAGGTACAAAGGGTGGGTTGGCCGTAATTAGATCAAACCGCTCCTCACCTACCGAATCAAAAAGATCGCCAACGACCGCCTCAACATTGGTGATACCTAATACTTGCGTGTTGAAATGAGTACAGGCAACCGCACGTGGATTGATATCTACAGCCAATACCCGTTGTGAATGCGTGGCCGCTAATAGGGCATGGATACCTGAACCCGTACAGAGATCCAGCGCACTATCCACCGGTCGACGCACCGTAGCACGTGCCAGCCAATGACTATCCGCACCAACCGACATGACTTGATTATGGGGAACGTTGGATAGTCCCGGATGAGGCAACATTGGCCAAGCATGTTCTGAAAAAGCCAGATGATCACTGACCGGGAATAGTGAGGCACGGGCACACGCGCAACCCTGTCCATCAATAGAAAGTATCCCCGCTCGAATAAGAACCTCCTGATCCGTCCGACAAAATAATCCAGACAACTCTTGCTGGGAGATAGTACCTTGCAGCAGAAAAAGGTCGATGGCCGTAGCAAGGGCATCACGCTGTGATAACCGCTCTCTACGATAGATCGGTAGGGAACGCCAATAAAGATCGCTAATATCGGTAAGCCCTAGGCGTCTGCGGACCTGCGTTTCACAATAACCGATACGAACAATCTGTGAAACGGCATCGCGCAGGGCAGGTACATCGTCATTGTCAATCAGAAAAGGCGCGGATTCGGTCAAGGGAATTCTCTCTTATTATCCACATTAACCTGAAGCCACAACTCCAGGGCTGCCAGATGCCAAAGTTTACTACCCTGGATACGAGTGAGGTACCGCTCAGGGGCCTTGAGTAACTTTTCGACGTAATCCCGTCGGTAGAGACCACGTTCGCGGCAAGCACGCGAATGGAGAACTTCACGCATAAAATTGAGGAATGGTCCACGTACATATTTCAGCGCCGGGACTGGGAAATAGCCCTTGGGACGATCGATCACTGCATCGGGCAATAATCCACGGGCAATATTCTTGAGGACATGCTTACCGAAACTGCCTAGTTTTAATTCGGGGGGTAGACGAGCGGCAAGTTCCACCAAATGTTGGTCCAAAAAGGGGACGCGCGCCTCCACCCCCCAGGCCATGGTCATATTGTCTACTCGCTTGATTGGGTCATCGACAATGAGCGTAGTAACGTCAAGGCGTAATACCTGGTCAATAAAGCTATCCGCGCCAGATTCTGCTAAGCGTGGGGTGAGATATTCGGCGGTGTAATCGGGACCATGGAAGGTGTCGGTGACGGTTTCCAGATATTCGGCGTGGTCGCGATCAAAATAGTGGGTACGGAAACGCTCCAATGCTGTACCCGTAGCGGCAGCCATCTGCGGATACCAGAAATACCCACCAAAAACTTCGTCCGCCCCTTGCCCGCTCTGAACTACCTTGACCTCTTGGGATACGCGCTCGGCGAGCAGATAAAAAGCCACCGCATCCTGACCAAACATCGGTTCGGCCATTTGTGCAACGGCTTCGGGTAATCGGTCCAGAACCTCGGCGTTAGGGATGGTAATTCGATGGTGGCGAGTTTGGAAACGTGCCGCCACTGGATCGGAATATTCAAATTCGCTGCCCCGTTCCTCAGGGGTATCCTCGAAACCAATAGAAAAGGTCCGCAGATGTTCTACCCCAGCCTCCGCCAGCAGGCCAACCAATAGGCTGGAATCCAATCCTCCGGAGAGCAAAACCCCAACGGGGACATCGGCCACCGTTAAGCGCCGTTTTACGGCCTCCCGCAATGCCGCATGAATAGCCGCCGTCCATTCCTGCTCGGAGCGTAATTCGATAGGACGTTGGGCATTTAGGCTCCAATAACGACGCTCACGCACGCTACCATCGGCGGCCACGGTCAAAGTATGGGCGGGAGCGAGTTTGCGCACGCCTGCGAGAATGGTGCGCGGGGCTGGTACTACGGCATGAAGGGTAAAAAGGTGATGTAGGGCTACCGGGTCGATAGCAGTATCGACACCTCCGGCGACGAGTAGGGCCTGAGCACTTGAGGCAAAACGTAGATATGCCTTCCTAGGGGTCCAATAGAGTGGCTTGATGCCCATCCGATCGCGGGCTAAAAATAAACAGCGGACGTTCATATCCCACAAGGCAAAGGCAAACATACCGTGGAATCGCTCCACGCAAGTTTCGCCCCAGCAGTGGTACGCCTTGAGAATAACCTCGGTATCGCCTTGAGAGAAGAAGTGGTAACCCCTAACAATTAGATCCCGGCGCAATTCTGGATAATTGTAGATCGTACCGTTAAAGACCAGCGCGAGCCCCAATTCAGCGTCCACCATTGGTTGGTTGGCCGCAGAAGAAAGGTCAATAACCGCCAAACGCCGTTGGCCAAAGGCTATGGCGCCATCGAGCCACGCCCCTTCATGATCAGGGCCACGCCGACGCAAAGCCTCGGTCATTCGTCCTAGGGCAGAAAGATCTGGCCGCAGGCCGTCAAAACGTAACTCTCCACAGATGCCACACATGGGAATTTATGTCTTCCGCAAGGATGCCTTGTACCTACGGCCCGGTCCAACCGTCATTCCGGCAGAGATTGCCGGAATGACTGAATAGGTGGCGACTTGGGTTATCCTATTCTTGGTTGATACCCATCAAGCATTAATTTCCTCCCCGCGACGCCCGGCGTCGGTCGATCTCTTTGAGGAGGCGTTTACGCAACCGGAGGTGATGAGGTGTAACCTCGAGGAGTTCATCGTCGTCGAGAAATTCTAGGGATTGTTCCAGGCTTAGGCGCATGGCGGGGGTGAGCATAATCATTTCATCGGTGCCCGATGCCCGAATATTGGTAAGCTGCTTTTCCTTGAGGGGATTCACCACCAGGTCGTTATCTCGTGAATGAACGCCCACGATCATCCCTTCGTAGACTTCCTCGCCTGGCCCAAAAAACAATCGTCCGCGCTCCTGAAGACTGAATAGGGCGTAGCCCACGGTTTTACCCACACCGTTGGATATTAGTGCCCCATTTTTGCGCCCCCCCAACGCACCCTTTTTGAGTGGACCGTAATGGTCAAAGACGTGGTAGATCAATCCGCTGCCCGAGGTTATGGTCAGAAACTCGGTGTGGAATCCGATGAGCCCACGCGAAGGAATCATGTAATCCAGGCGTACTCGCCCTTTCCCGTCGGGGACTAAATCCACCAAGTCACCTTTGCGTTCACCCAACTGTTCCATCACCGCCCCTTGGTGATGCTCTTCCACATCCAGGGTGACCAGCTCATAGGGTTCCATTCGCTCGCCGTTGATCTCCTTGATGATCACTTGTGGACGAGATACACCTAGCTCATAGCCCTCCCGGCGCATGTTTTCGATAAGGATGGAAAGATGCAGCTCTCCGCGCCCTGACACCCTGAATTTGTCGGGGTCGTTACCATCCTCCACGCGCAGGGCCACGTTGTGGATGAGTTCGCGGGCCAAGCGCTCGCGCAACTGACGGCTGGTGATGTATTTGCCATCGCGCCCGGCGAACGGGGAGTTATTCACCTCGAACGACATCTGCACCGTCGGTTCGTCCACTTGAAGGGCGGGAAGGGCCTCGACGAGGGAGGGGTCGCACAGCGTATCGGAGATGTAGAGGGGCTCGACACCGGTCAGGGCAATAATGTCGCCAGCCTCGGCCTCCTTGAGTTCGAAACGCTTTAGGCCCATCAGACCGTAGGGTTGTAAGACTCGACCGTTGCGTCGATTGCCGTTCTGATCGACCACTACCACCTGCGTGTTGGGGCGAACCCGACCGCGTGTAATGCGACCGATGCCAATCGTTCCAACGTAGCTAGAGTAATCCAGGGAGCTGATCTGCATCTGGAACGGTCCCTCGGGATTCACGTCGGGGGGAGAAACATGGTCAACGATGGTTTGGAGCAACGGATCCATGTTTCCACTCCGCAGCGTGGCGTCTAGGCCAGCGTAGCCATGCAGGGCCGAGGCATATACCACCGGGAAGTCGAGCTGCTCATCGGTGGCCCCGAGGCGGTCGAAGAGGTCAAAGGTGGCGTTGAGCACCCACTCAGGACGAGCGCCCGGGCGGTCAATCTTGTTGATAACTACGATGGGGTGCAAGCCCAGGGCAAAGGCCTTCTGGGTCACAAAACGGGTCTGAGGCATGGGGCCGTCGACCGCATCCACTAGGAGCAGCACCGAATCCACCATGGATAGGACCCGCTCCACTTCGCCACCGAAGTCAGCGTGGCCAGGGGTATCTACGATGTTAATACGGTAGTCTCGCCACAGGAGGGCGGTGTTCTTGGCAAGGATGGTGATACCGCGCTCACGCTCTAGGTCGTTGGAGTCCATGACCCGTTCGACGAGGGCTTCGCGCTCACCGAAGGTGCCCGATTGTTGGAGCAACTTATCGACCAAGGTGGTCTTGCCATGGTCTACGTGGGCGATGATGGCGATGTTGCGGATGTGTTCGATGGCGGTGGTCATCGTCGAAGGAGCTTTCTTAGTATCCAGGGGACTGAAAAGGGAGGTGGGAACCGGTTATGTACAGCTTATGTCCTCCCCTGGGGGGAGGGTCGCGAAGGATAACATCCTACGCAGACGTTGGATCGTCACCTACCACACTGGATACGACCGAGACTGATGCGACGGGTACATTCGACCGTTGAGGGAATGGCCAGAGAGAAAACCGAAAGACATAAAGCACAGCAGACTATCTCAAACTAGCTATTATTATCAGGATCGTGAAATTACTGACAATTAAAGAGGAGAAAGTCATGTCTAACAACGTATACGACCTTTCAAATAGGCACTGCAAACCATGCGAAGGAGGAGTGCCTCCCATGCCCTCGGAAGAAACAGATAAACTGCTGGCAACCCTTCCTGGTTGGAAACTGCACGGTGGTGCCATTATCAGACGCTTCGAGTTCGAGAACTTTTACCAGACAATATCCTTTGTCAATGCCGTGGCATGGATAGCTAATAACGAAGACCACCACCCCGACATTGAGATTTCCTATAAGAATTGTCTCGTTCGCTATACAACCCATGCTGTGAGGGGGCTGTCGGAGAATGATTTCATCTGCGCCGCGAAAATAAATTCACTGCTTCCAGGATACGCTCACCAAAATTAATCATTGGTGTGAATATCAACCCAAATATCACTAGTACGCATTAGGCAACTCACGGTAAATAACCTACCAACCCACCTCTTCAACAATTGTACTGAAGGAGAGAGCGTGAACGGTCCCTTGGTAGTTTATTTTCCGGGAGTTGCTTTATTATTGCTTGCCGTCGGAGAGTGGAACCAGGTCAATATGCCTATCCGGAGTCATCCCTTTCAGGAATTTAAATAAGTCACTGTCCGTTGAAAGGATAAGAGTTGTGTTTTCGCTGACGATGGCTTTATAGGATTGCATAGTTCTGGTGAATTCGTAGAAAGCCACCGCTTCTGGGCTCTGGTTATAGGCCTTCGCATAGACCTCGGTGGCCTTTGCATCCGCTAGGCCGCGAATCTCTTCAACCTTTCGATAGGCTTCAGACTGGATCTTGTTCAGGTCGCGCACGCGGTTCCCACGAATCCTTGCCGCCTCGCCATTACCCTCCGATAAAAAACGTTCCGCAATCTGTCGCCGCTCGCTAATCATGCGATCGTAGATTTTCGGGCGTACACTCTGGTTGTAATTTATCCGCTTAAACCGAATATCGAGCAATTCGATACCGAATACTCTGACTTTCTCTGCGGCTGCAGAAAAGATCTCCTGCTCGACCTGTTTGCGTCCCTTCTGAATTGGTACCAGTGACCCCATGTCACGCTCCGCATTAGTCAGGATGGCGTCACGAAGCGGCATGCGATCCTTGGTAGTGCGAATAATCTCGATTAGCTCATGTTTGGCCACCGCATTACGGGTCTCGCTACCCAGAATATCATCCAAGCGGGACTGGGCACTGTGTTCATCGCGCAATCTCAGAAAATATTGGAGAGGATCGGTAACTCGCCAGCGGGCGAAGAGGTCAACCGAGATGTAGAGCTTGTCCTTGGTTGGCATGTCCGATGGATTGCCGTTCCACTCAAGGACGCGCTTCTCGATTGGGTTGACATATTGGATAAAAGGAATCTTAAATTTCAGACCAGCGGAGGTTACGGGATCGGCGATCGGCTTACCGAATTGAGTGATAATGACCTGTTCAATCTCATTGACCGTATAGATCGAATTGATTAATACATAGGCCCCGATAATCAAAGTAGTTATAATGGCACTCTTCTTTATCTCATTCATGGCCGACCTCCCTTCCGAGCATCGAGATTCAGGAATGGTAGGATACTGCGTGTTTGTTCATCGACAATAATTTTTGAATTTATGCTGGGCATAACTTCTTGTAGGGTCTCGATATAGATACGGCGACGAGTGACTTCCGGGGCCTTGCTATATTCTGTCAGTAAGGCACTGAACCGGGCGACATCGCCCTCTGCTTCATTGATTCTCTTGAGTCGGTAACCGTCGGCTTCACGGATGCGTTGATCCTTCTCTCCTTCCGCCAGTGGAATTACTTTGTTGTAATCACGCCGAGCCTCGTTGATCAACTTTTCTTTTTCCTGTTGGGCCTGATTTACCTCGTTAAACGACGCCTGTACGGGCGCAGGCGGATTGATGTTTTTCAATTGTACCTGATCAATGCTAATCCCCATTGCGTATTTGGTTGAGAGTGCCTGCATCTTGATCAGTGCTTCCGATTCAATTTCCTGGCGACCAATGGTAATCACCTCGTCTACGGTGCGATCACCGACGACTTCCCGCATGACAGATTCTGAAACATCCCGGAGGGTTCCCCGTGGCTCCCGAACATCAAAAAGATATTTGACGGGATCCGAGACACGATATTGAATCACCCATTCCACCAGTGCGGCATTCATATCTCCGGTCACCATCTCTGTTTCCCGTTTTTCGTCACTCGGACTTTGATATAGATCGGTGGCGCCCGGGGTTGTAAACCCGAATTCCTGCTTCAATTGCCGCTTGACGGGAACAATGGTTGCTACATCAATACCCAGCGGCAGTTTGAAATGTAGTCCCGATGGAACCTCCGTGAGGTATTTACCGAAACGTTGAACGACAGCAACCGAATCACTCGGCACAGTATAATAAGCCGTCCACGCACCTAGACCGGTAATAGCGAAAACAGCAAGAATAATGGCACTGTACGGGCTACCACCAGGCAGGATCTTTCTAAACTGATCTTGCCCCTGCCGGACTAAGTATTCAAAATCGGGTGGTGATGGAGAATTTACATTCCTGGGTCCACCGCGTTCGTCGTCACCATTCTGCCATGCCATTGAAACCCCCTATCGTTGATGATTACTTGAGCTTGCGTGTTGTTATCTACAATCCGTTAGGTCGTTATTCCGACAATTCCAACCGAAATAACGAACGAATTGATCACAGGTAGCAACTTGAGTTAGTAATATCGGTTATTAAACTCGAGCCATCACGCTAAGACTTTTGATAAATGGAGCAGCCATTCGCGGGTCTTTGAGCATTGACTTAAAGTCGCCAACATGAATCTTAAGTTTCTGGGATGTATAGGCCATTCCCACAGATATACTAACCTGCGCGTTGGTTAGGGGACTCCAGCTAAATAGCATATTGGACGG
>CAUYTY010000181.1 GCA_963575655.1 Gammaproteobacteria bacterium
AGCGGAACAGCGCCTCCTTATGGAGGAATTAAATGCCTCGGCATGATTGGCGTGGATTTCCTTATTGGTAATATTTTGGATGGTTCGGGGATGTTCCGCGTGAGGTATTTCGTATTTAGAACGTTTCCGGCCTCGCTTATGATTTTGTCTTCCCTTATTCTTAATTCTTATTTTAATTCCTTCACGGGTGGTGTTCCAGACCTGGATATGGCCAGTAATGTTCCATAATTTAGATATTTTTCAGACTAAGACGCCAAATTCATAGCGATTTATGAAGAGACCAATCACAATATCATGGGGACTGGTTCAGTCTGATTCCATCCTAACTGACTGATTATTATTGTGGGAGTCGATCCATTAGGCGGTTTTCTGGATCATTAAAATCTGCTCCCAGGAAAATCTTTTTTCTATAACACCTAAAGAAACCGCAGGAACTTGTTTAGTGGTGAAATGTATCCGGATAAAGTTATGGACAATCCAAACACCATCCAATACCCGCTGGAGGCCTGATTTATTTTTTGCATACATATTCGTCCTGCGTCGGTAAGCGGAACAGCGCCTCCTTATGGAGGAATTAAATGCCTCGGCATGATTGGCGTGGATTTCCTTATTGGTAATATTTTGGATGGTTCGGGGATGTTCCGCGTGAGGTATTTCGTATTTAGAACGTTTCCGGCCTCGCTTATGATTTTGTCTTCCCTTATTCTTAATTCTTATTTTAATTCCTTCACGGGTGGTGTTCCAGACCTGGATATGGCCAGTAATGTTCCATAATTTAGATATTTTTCAGACTAAGACGCCAAATTCATAGCGATTTATGAAGAGACCAATCACAATATCATGGGGACTGGTTCAGTCTGATTCCATCCTAACTGACTGATTATTATTGTGGGAGTCGATCCATTAGGCGGTTTTCTGGATCATTAAAATCTGCTCCCAGGAAAATCTTTTTTCTATAACACCTAAAGAAACCGCAGGAACTTGTTTAGTGGTGAAATGTATCCGGATAAAGTTATGGACAATCCAAACACCATCCAATACCCGCTGGAGGCCTGATTTATTTTTTGCATACATATTCGTCCTGCGTCGGTAAGCGGAACAGCGCCTCCTTATGGAGGAATTAAATGCCTCGGCATGATTGGCGTGGATTTCCTTATTGGTAATATTTTGGATGGTTCGGGGATGTTCCGCGTGAGGAGGGGCTGACCAACCGAGACCGTATCGTGGTAGAAACTGTCGGCGGGTAGATGGATATCAGCGATGTCATGCGACTGGCTGTTGCGAATAGAGAAATCTATTATGTATTCGATCTGGCAATCCTCGACAATCAATGGACCAGGCACCGATAGCGGTGGGGCATCATCCAGCAGTGCCTTACTGAAATGCTGGAGCTGGGTTGGTGACCCTTCGGCATGGATTTCTACTACTCCATTGCTATTGCGGACCCATCCTTGAATCCCGTAGTGGTACGCCAAACGGTAGACAAAGGGTCGAAAGCCTACGCCCTGTACTCGACCGTGTATTACCAATCGGCGAGCGCAACGGTCAGCCATCGGTAATTACACGCACGCCGCTTGTCCAATAAATGCGACTGGTCTCTTCATTCGAGAGTATGTAATTCCTCATCACCATGGGAAATTACCAGTTACCACTTTGGGAATGGTATATGGAGAGATTTTGGCTAATTAGTGCCTGGTCGAAAGCCATCTTGATTGTTCAACCGGGGGTTGAGCGAAGCGATACCCCCGGTATCCTGTAGAAAGAATTAGAAGCAAGAGATATCCACTTGCTGATTCAAGCTCGAAGTGCAACTCTTGAATTGGTACATGGGGAGATTTTTGTTAATAGAGTTAATGACCCGGCAAAACGACCGTGCCATCAAAGACACGCATAGCGGGGCCGGTCATAAGTATTGATTCCTGCTCCCCAGGCCAGTGAATGGTCAACCGTCCGCCGAGAAGGTCGACAATTACGCGCGGGTCCAGGAGTCCTTGACGAATGCCTACCGCTACCGCAGCACAGGCACCGGTACCACAGGCCAGGGTTTCCCCGGTGCCACGCTCGTAGACCCGCAACCGGAGGTGTTGGCGGGTAACAACTTCCATGAACCCTACGTTGACTCGACGTGGGAAACGAGCATGACACTCTAGGGCCGGTCCGAGAGTGGCCACTGCACTATTCGCCACATCATCGACCCGGATCACGCAGTGGGGATTACCCATGGACACTGCACCACACGTTATCTCCCGCCCCGCTACCTGTAGCGTGTAGCAAGGGGCCTCTTCCTTCGCGAGAAACGGAATATCACGCGGGGTGAAGCGCGGCCTCCCCATTTCGACCGTTACCTCGCCATTGGTCTCGACACGCAAGACGATATCCCCAGACGCAGTTTCTACCACGATACGGTCTCGGTTGGTCAGCCCCTCCTCACGCACGAAGCGGGCAAAACAGCGCGCCCCGTTGCCACATTGCTCGACCTCCCCACCATCTGCATTAAAAATGCGATAACGAAAGTCCACCCCTTCCCGGAGACTGCGCTCCACCAACAGCAGTTGGTCACACCCCACCCCAAAGTGACGGTCGGCGAGAAAGCGTACTTGGGCCGAGGTAAGATCAACGGGCCGACGGAAGGCATCGATGACCACAAAGTCATTGCCAAGACCGTGCATTTTTGCAAAATGTAGTAACTCGTTATGATCGTTCATAAGTTTTATCTCATGCGGGTAGTGTTGGGCGACATCCGAAAAAGGCCCCGTCCTCAGTATTTTATAAACAGATTTAATGACAAGTGGTGATCCTATGGTGTTGATTTCACCAGAACAACTTCTGGCCATTGTCGAGGGTGCCCTTCTGGCAGCGGGTCAGCCGCTGCCTCTGGAGCGCCTAGAAGGGCTCTTCGATGAAGGAGGGCGGCCCTCTCGCGAGGAGTTACGCACGGCACTGGCGACGCTGATCCGTGCCTGCGAGGGACGGGGCGTAGAGCTGGTGGAGGTCGCCAGTGGCTGGCGTTACCAAGTACGGCGCGAATTGGCCCCCTGGGTCGGGCGGCTTTGGGAGGAGCGACCGATACGCTACTCACGCGCCCTGTTGGAGACCATGGCCCTCATCGCCTACCGCCAGCCAGTAACCCGCGCAGAAATTGAGGAGGTACGAGGGGTGGCGGTGAGTAGCTCGATCATCAAGACCCTTCTGGAACGGGAATGGGTCAGAGTTGTTGGTCACCGCGAGGTACCGGGCCGCCCCGCGCTCTACGCCACGACCAAGCGGTTTCTCGATTATTTCAATCTCAAGGGGTTAGGCGACCTCCCCCCACTGAATGAGCTACGTGACCTCAACGCCATAGCCACAGACCTGGAACGTGGCATCATATTGCCACCGGCAGGAGAACGAGAATCCTGAACGCGAACAGCAGCAAGGTCATCGGCGTGGCGGCCATCCTGCCTCCGAATCTCATCCATCACCACCAACCACCCACAATTGTTAATAACGTAGCGGAGCACTTAGCATGAAAAATGTTGAAATGTCCCTGAAAGAAAATATCCTAACGATTACCGTAGACCTCTCGAAAGAGTTCGGTCCATCGTCTTCCGGGAAAACCATCATCATCGCCTCAACTGAGGGAAATAAATCAATCCCAGAGAATGAAGAGATAAAGATCGGACTCAATATTTATAGGAAGAAATGATGTCATGGCTGGCATTGTGCTCTAATTAAATGGTAACCGTTCATTCTGCTTCCTGTTGGGATGGGGGTGAACGGCCATTCCATCCGGTACTTAGGGCTATCCACTTAACCTGCGACACATACCGACGAGGGCAGGCACTTCCTCCAGCCTCGCGGGTGGCTATCTTCTTGAAAACGGGGAGCGAGATACCTACCCCGGTTAGTCGTTGACTTTTAATCTGTTGCGGCTTAAGTGGATAGCCCCACTACTCCGCCGCTGGGCAAAGAATTTCCACTCGACAAAGTGGATCACCACCTTCGAAGACCAAGGTGTACTCCAGCATGGGGTCTATGTAGAACTGCGTTATTTTAGAGAGATCGGTGTCTACCTGCTCTTCCTGCAACAACTCATTACCCTGATAGAGACGTATGGTGCCGGTGGCGCCGACAGGGGTGCAGGTCACGATGAGTATCGGGTCGCTATTGACGGTTTCCTTTGCCATATCCAGGCGCGGGACTGGTTCAGCCTGATTCCATCCTAACTGACTGATTATTATTGTGGGAGTCGATCCATTAGGCGGTTTTCTGGATCATTAAAATCTGCTCCCAGGAAAATCTTTTTTCTATAACACCTAAAGAAACCGCAGGAACTTGTTTAGTGGTGAAATGTATCCGGATAAAGTTATGGACAATCCAAACACCATCCAATACCCGCTGGAGGCCTGATTTATTTTTTGCATACATATTCGTCCTGCGTCGGTAAGCGGAACAGCGCCTCCTTATGGAGGAATTAAATGCCTCGGCATGATTGGCGTGGGTTTCCTTATTGGTAATATAGCAAAGCCACCATAAAATGATTACGCATAATTTGCGAAGACTTCCTCGGTAGTACGGCGTTCTCTTTTGTCAATCGCCTTTAATTGCGCCCACTTATGTTCGATGGGATTGAAATCTGGTGAATAAGGGGGTAAATATTCCAGAATATGGCCCGCATTTTTGATGGCTTGTTGAATAGACCTTATCGGAAACCCCCTACCTAGCTCTGCCGGACAACGCAACCTCATGATTTATATTGACTGTGGTGGGTGATGAGGAGGTTTCCGATAAGGTCTATTTTATACCAATAAAAGGGACCGCCAGTGTAAAGTTGCAATAACCCGTGTAGGACGCAGTGAAGAATGAATTACATCATTCGCGTCACGCCCCATCCTTGATAACTATCTCAGGGGCACACACCCAATCCAGGAAAAAATATTGGGGCCAGGTCTTGCAATCAAGCATATACTAGATAACCCAAGTTGCCACCTACTTGCCCCCTCCCCAGCCCTCCCCGTAAACGGGGAGGGAGTAGACCGCAGACCTCCCCCCGTTTACGGGGGGATTGAGGGGGGACGATTGGATGCGATCCCGAATTTTGAATAGGTGGCAACTTGGATTATTTAGAACGTTTCCGGCCTCGCTTACGATTTTGTCTTCCCTTATTCTTATTTCTTATTTTCAATTTCTAATAACGTATTTTTTGCTATTTCAAAAAGTCGGCAGGCAGCGTTAAGGCCAATTCCCTCACTTCGCGCCTGGAGTACCTTTGCAATCAGGCTTATGGGTTTTTTTATATTCTCCATAAATGTTCCTTTTGTTTCTGAAAAAACATTCCGACAGCTATTGCATTCATAAAGATTTCTGCTGCCGTTGCTGGATGTATTATAAGTTTTGGAGATACGGCAGTCTTCAGAATTGCAATGAAGGCAGCGGATTGTGGTCAACATTAAGAGCTTCTTCAAATTATCAGGAAATGGGATGATTTTAGCTTAAGATAGAATAGTGTATAATTTTCAATCGATTATAGCAAGAATCAAAATAGACCAGTGCCGGCGACACTCACCCACCGCCTCGATGTGGATACCCTCGTGGATGTACATACCCATCCGTTCCAGAGTAAAGGCGTCGCCTTCTCAGGAGTCGATGACCGCGACGAACGCCGCTTTGCCGCGTTTATCAAGGAACGCTTTGATAATGTTCACTACGCCAGTATCGTTTTGTCTCGAAGTGACTATGCCGCCCGTTTGTGGCAGCCCAATCCCGGTGGCCCCCAACCCCAGCGCGCCGAGCTACGCACCCAAACGGCCTCGGAGGCGTGGCCTGCTTCTGATCGTCCACGACCCCAGGCGGAATTTCCGGACGACGGTCTAGATCACTTAGATCACCCCTTCTCGCGCTCCGTGCTAGCGTTAGGAGCGGATAACCTGCGGCGCATTATGGATGGTCAACAAATCGTCGTCGCGGGCGTGGGCGGGTTGGGGTCGCTCATCGCCGAAAATTTAGTGCAGATGGGGTTTCAGCATCTCCATCTTATCGATCCCGATCGGCTGGAACCCAGTAACCTCAATCGTATCGTCGGAGCTACCTATTCCCAGGCCCGACGCGGTCATCTCAAGGTAGAATCCGTAGCCCGCCACTTACGACGCATTAATCCCCAAGCCTGCATCGAGACCCATGCCATATCTCTGGATGATCCTGCCCTGGAATCTGTGATTGCACCTTGCGATTGGATATTGCTGTCCACCGATACCCATAACAGTCGTCACCGTGCCCAGAGTTTGGCCTTACGTTTTTTTGTGCCACTCATCGCCGCCGGAGTAAACATCACCGTGCGTGACGGCGTTATTACCGACATGAGTGGAGAAGTTATTCTCACCCGAGCGGGTGATGGCCTATGCCTGAACTGCCTTGGACGTATCGACCCTCGTCGATTGGTCGCCGAAACCCATCCAGATTCCGCCGTCCGCGATGGATTGGTGCAACGTGGCTATGTCTCGGGTCTTGACGTGAAGGAACCCGCAGTCAAAACTCTCAACGCCATCCTCGCCGCCTTAGCGGTGGAAACATTAGTGGATCAATACACCGGACGCCGCCGGAATCCACCCATATTGGTCTACGAAAACAACTGCCACAGCACCATTTATCCAGACGAAGAAAGTCTCGCAAATCGGCCAAAGGTTTGCTTCGCATGTTCGGTGTAATTGTATATTCCTTTCAACATTCTCTATGCCTTCCCCCCAAAGAGAATCTGCCATGTCTATCCCCGAGCTTATCCAATGCATCCTCGACGCCACACCCTCAGACCAAGAAATTTATCTGTTACGCAAGTCTAATATCCTAGACGAGAACGGTTATTACCGCACACGATTCTTTTCCGAAAAAACGTATGGAAACCCAAGGAAGCTATCCAGCACCAGCTTACCGGGGGGCTAATCAATTCATACTCTCAGGATTTATAGAAAATAGGTGTGTGAAGGATTGCGCAAATAAATTGCACCTTATTCTCCCTGCTGCAATAATAATCCTCGCGTCCGGGCTGCATGAAAGGCAGATAAGAATACCGACACCCCGACCCAAAAATAGAATAAATTGAGCAGTACCGCATAAAGCAACAGATCCGTACGAAAGTTGTGGGTGAAGAGTAACGCCCGCATCCCCTCGAAGACATGGGAAGAAGGCAGCACCGCCGCAATCATCTGCAACCACTCCGGCAAGACACTCACCGGATAATAGATCCCGGTTATCGGTGCGATTGCGAAGACAGCTACCCAGGCCAAACTTTCTGCTCCCAAACCGTAACGCAATACCAATGAGGCTACCAGTAGACCAATTGTCCAACCCATGACCAATAGATTAGTAAAGAAGGTCAGTAGTGGTAACCCCATATCAAATATTGAGTAGTGATAAAACAGAATAGCTAATATTGACGCAGTACCTACGCCGATGCTGGTTCGGATCAAGCTGATCAGGGTCAGTGAACACACCAATTCGTAGGGACGCAATGGGGTTACGAAGAGGTGACCAAGATTGCGCGAATACATCTCTTCGAAGAAAGGCAAAGATACCCCGAGCTGACCTCGAAATAACACATCCCACAGCAACACCGCCGCCAGAAATACCCCGCTCGCCTGGGCCACCCAGCTACTATTGGCCGCCATAAATTGACTGATGAATCCCCAGAGTACCATCTGAACGGTAGGCCAGTAGGCCAGTTCCAACAATCGTGGCCAGGAGCTACGCAATACGTAGACGTAGCGCAATACCATGGCGGCTACTCGATTTGGGGAAAATATCGAATTGTTCATTCTGCCTGCTCCCTGGAACGACGGGCGATATGGAGAAATACCTCTTCCAATGTTGTACGATCGTGGCGAATAAGTAATTCCGCCGGGGTTCCTTCATCCACAATGCGCCCAGCACACATCATGAGCACCTGATCACAGAGTCGTTCTACCTCCGGCATATTATGAGAGGCAAGTAATACGGTAGCGCCGGTTTGGGTCTGATAATCCTTGAGGTGGCGACGCAAACGATCGGCACTATCGGGGTCCAGGGAGGCGGTTGGCTCATCTAAAAGCAATACATCGGGATCATTAAGTAGCGCCTTGGCCAATACTACTCGAGTTTTCTGGCCCGCCGAGAGAGTTCCGTAACGACGTTTCATCAATCTTGTAATATCCAGCGCCTCACCCAAACGTACCAGACGTGCGGGAATATCACGCAATCCATAGAGACGGGCATAGACTTTGAGATTTTCCACCACGGTGAGGCGCTGGGGCAGATCGACATAGGGAGAAGAAAAATTCATGCGTGGTAGGACACGATAACGGTGACGCTCCATGTCTTCTCCCAGCACCCGCACCGTACCGCTGGTGGGTAACAATAGACCCAGCATCATGGCAATAGTGGTAGTTTTACCGGCGCCGTTTCCTCCTAATAAGGCACAGGTAGTACCGTGTGGTACGGAGAAACTAATGCCGTCCACCGCTAGGGATTCTCCGTAGCGTTTAACCAATTCATGGACAACAATGACCGGCGAAGATCGTGGAAAAGAGGAGGCAGGAGACAATCGGGACCCCTAGCAAGTATTTTGATTCAGTGTAACAGGTTTACCTGGTAAGACGAAACAGAGTTCGTCGTCGGTTTTCGAAGGAAACAAGGGTAGACTAACCGATAGGAACTTTAGGAACCTGGAAAATAGCAGCTATCCACTTACTAATCTTCGCGTTGATTACCGGATATGCCAGGAATATGGCGTACCAACGCAACGTGCGCCGCCATCAGCTAAAAACTATTCCGGGTTGAAAGAGACGGGCATGACTAGCATTGAGGATCTCGGCAATTTTCAGCGGTCGTCCTCCGGGAAGTTGAACCTTGTGTAGGACCAGAATACCGTCACTGGTGGCTACGGATACCCCAGTGCGATTGGTTGTGAGTATGGTCCCAGGTACAATTCCCGATGGAATAGCGTCGCTGGTTGCTGTTGCCTGCCAGACGCGAATTACGGTTTCGCCGGAATAGGTTTGTGCAACCGGGTAGGGGTCGAAGGCGCGTACTTGGCGTGCTAATTCTTGGGCGCTGCGTTGCCAATCCAATTTGGCCTCGGTTTTATCGAGTTTGGTGGCGTAGGTGGTACGAGTCTCATCTTGGGATTGAGGATTAATTCCTCCTCGCTCCAAATTATCTAAAACCTCTACGATGGCGGAGGCCCCCATCGCCGCCAAACGATCGTGGAGCGTTGCCGCAGTATCCGTGGGTAGAATTGGACAAGTATGAGACGACAGCATTGGACCCGTATCGAGACGACGCTCCATCTGCATAATGGTAACGCCACTCTCTTCATCCCCAGCCAATAATGCACGTTGAATAGGGGCCGCCCCACGCCAACGCGGCAGAAGTGATGCGTGTATATTGAGGCAACCTAAACGCGGAGCCATCAACACTGCTCGCGGAAGAATCAGGCCATAAGCCGCAACCACCATTACGTCTACCCCAAATTCTCGCAGCCGTATCTGCTCATCTTTATCGCGCAGGGTTTCAGGTTGGAGCACGGGTAAATGATGGGCCTCCGCCAATATCTTTACTGGACTGGCCTGGAGTTTACGACCGCGTCCCGCCGGACGATCCGGTTGGGTGTAGATCGCATCTACTGAGTGGGATGAATTCAAAAGAGCTGTAAGGGCCGTGGCGGCAAATTCTGGGGTACCAGCGAAAAGAAGTTTCATAAGGTTCGTAATGTTTCCTAATGGGGATTAATAAAATAAAAATATTGGGCTCAGGTCTTAGTCAGATCCAATATTGGAGGGCAACGGATGAGTTGGCCAATTGTAACTCATTATTGAACACTCCCCAAAGGAGTCTTGGGCCAGAGGTCTTTTCGTGGTCGGTGATTTAGACGATCCTTGTCCTTTTTGATAAGTTTCTCAGAGATGAATGTAAGACTCATCTTCTTGGAAAAGAACTATCAAATCAGTCCGTTTATACTCTCGTTGGCACTACGTTCCCAGGAAGAGTATGGGTGTGCGAAGTAAAATTACGCATTCAGTTCTTTGGCGATTCGCTGATGTTGAAAAAATTCCTTGCCGTTGTTGGTCGTGATAGTATGAGCGGCGAGCGGCTTGAGTAAGGAAAGTATCGACGATCGCCGGACATTGCTTGATGGCGGTTTGATTAGGGATGGTTCCGCTCTGTTCGTCGCTTCTGTGGCGTTTCCGGCGCGGTTTCTGGCAACGAAGAGCGAGATACAGGGTTTTCCTCCGGCCTGTTGGTTCGCGTATATGCGCTGGTAAATGCTTTCGTAGCTAACCGTGGGTTCACTATTGGCCTTCAAATACCCGGCTATCTGTTCGGGACTCCATAATTGGCCAGGTTTTCCTCCACAAATTTCCAGGTATCCACGGAAACTCGAGATCCATTGGCGCAAGCGGTCCCTCGTTCCGCTGTAAGCGTTTGTTTCTCAACGGTTTGGTGGCTAAGGTTGGTACCATTGCGCGCTAGCTCGCGGCTAATGTTTTACTGGTTCCGACCCAGTAGTAAGTCGGCAATGACCGTAAGGGTGTTACCGGCTTTCTTGAAAATTGAAATTGGGCATCTTTCATCATGAGTGAGATGCGTGTAATTCATTTTTTCCTCTGATGGAATGTGTGTTAGTAAAGGGGGGGTCGTTAGCTCAAATGATCCATTTTCTCGTGGGTAGGGAGGAAATCCTGAAACATTGGTGAGAAAAAGTCAAATTCCCCTCGTCGGGTGGCAGGTGTGCCGCGAGGATTCATCTGATATAGAAACTAGTGCACTTCGCTCGCTCAATCAATCAACTGTTAATTCAAAAGTTGTACTTCAAAGTTGAATCCGCCTAGTGAGATTATCTAATGGATAACGCCCAATTCTGGCTACAGAAAATTCATGCCCTTGCTTTTAATCGCACGATTAAAATAATGAACGTGTGCGGTGGCCATGAACGTTCGATTACTCATGCGGGGCTACGTGAGGTACTGCCCAAATGGGTTGAGCTAATACCTGGCCCTGGTTGTCCGGTGTGCGTATGTCCCGAAGAAGATGTCTATCAGGCAATTCAACTTGCGCTTCGTGACCGAGTAATTCTAGTTACCTTCGGTGATATGTTGCGCGTGCCGGTGAATGTTAAAAAGGGTGAGGTGCGTTCGTTGGCCGAGGCACGAGCAGCGGGTGCTGAAATCTACCCGATAGCTAGTCCACTTGATGCCCGCAAAATCGCACAGGATTACCCCGAGCGGCCGGTAGTGTTCTTTGCTGCTGGTTTTGAAACTACTACCGCGCCGGTCGCGGCGATGTTGGCCGAAGGTCTACCCGAGAATTTATTCGTGCTATTGTCGGGTCGAGTGACCTGGCCGGCGGTGGCTATGTTATTAGATTCTGGTAACCCCGGTTTTCACGCTTTGGTCGCGCCTGGTCATGTTTCCGCCGTAATGGGATCGGAGGAATGGGCCTTTGTGGCGGAGCGCCATCAAATTCCTTGTGCAGTGGCTGGTTTCAATCCAGAATCGCTGCTCGCAGCCTTTTATTCCATACTCCGCCAGATTGCCAGTGGGGCATGTTTTCTCGATAACTGCTATCGCGAGGTTGCGCATCCTGGTGGTAATCCAACCGCACGGCGTTTACTGATTGACACTCTGGAGATTATTGACGCACACTGGCGCGGAATTGGCATTATTCCGCGATCTGGTTATGTTCTGAAGTCCACCTATGCCCAACACGATGCGGGCCAACATTTTTATGACTATGCCGATTCCGTACGGCGCCATGCTGGAGAAATGCCACCGGGTTGTGATTGTGCTCAGGTGGTATTAGGGCGCATGTATCCCTGTCAGTGTCAAATCTATGGTAAGGCATGTACCCCACGTACCCCGATTGGTCCGTGTATGGTCTCGGACGAAGGTGCTTGTCGAATATGGTGGGCGCGTGGAGTGGGTTACCCACCTAATCCGCGATAACCCGGAGCGTCAACACGCTATTCTTCTGTCTAGCAGGGCAGACACGGGAATGGTCCTGCCTCTTGATAATAGCCACTCGAATAGGTCAGAGAAGTGGGTGGCGAATAAACATGTGGCAGTTATTTGGGGAATGATTAAACGGTGGGTAGGCATCGTGTGCCGTGAGTCGTGCCAACGTAGCGATTGACTCACTTCCTCCAAACGAAAATGCCAGAGAATTAACGTTCTGGCAGCGTCGTTATTGGGAGCATCAAATTCGGAACGAGACGGATTTCATGCGGCACGTCGATTACTATTCACTACAATCCGGGCAAACGTCAATGCTATGTGTGTGTTACGGATTGGCCTTATTCAACGTTTCACCGTTATGTTACAAAAAGTATATATCCTGCGGATCGGGGAGGTATTGAAGGTGATTGGGATATAGCGCAGGGTGGGTAATAGCTTCCTTGGTCATTTGGTTACATCACGTGTAGGGTGGGCAAGCGTTTTCTGCTTGCCCACCCTACCTAAGCTTCCGCCCTTTGATATACCCTTTGTCATTACTGGGGCGTTACCCCAGGCTGGCATTAAGATCGTCTACCTGAGTAGTTAACCCAAGTTGCCACCTACTGCCCCCTCCCCAGCTCTCCCCGTAAACGGGGAGGGAGTAGGCCGTAGACCTCCCCCCGTTTACGGGGGGATGAGGGGGGACGGATTGGATGCAATCCAGAATTTTGAATAGGTGGCAACTTGGGTTAGTTACAAAAAACTCTCTTATCCCTGCTGCTGCTGCTATTTGTGGAACCACAGCAGGATGGTATCGATCAGCCGTCGCCACCAGCTCCCTATGGCAATTTCCGTAAGAGCCATTAGGGGGTAGTCTTGAACTTTTCCATCGGGTAGGGTGATGTGGGCGGTACCGACGATCTGATCCTTTTCAACGGGCGCGATAATTGGCCCTTTTAGTTCGAAGGTAGTGTTTACCGCTTTGTACAGACCCCGTGGAACCGTGACGTAGATATCGTCGACAGTGCCGGCCGATAATTCCGGTTGTGCACCTTTCCAAACGCGGGCGGTGGTTAAGGGTTGGCGTTCGGTGTAGACCCGATGGGTTTCCCAGAAACGAAATCCGTAATCCAGTAGCGATTGGGCCTCGCGCGCACGCGCTGCGGGGGATTTGGTATTTAGGACCACCGAGATGAGACGCATATCTTCGCGTTTGGCGGAGGACACCAAGCAATAGCCGGCCCGATCGGTGAAACCGGTTTTAATCCCATCGATAGAGGGGTCGCGATTGAGGAGCACATCACGGTTGTGTTGAACAATGCCGTGGAAGGTGAATTCCTTGGTCGAGAACCATTTGTACTCCTCAGGAAAACGTTGAATGAGGGACTTCGAGAGGAGGGCCAGATCCCGCGCGCTGGAGTAGTGGCTGGTGTTTGGTAGACCAGTAGCGTTCTCGAAGTGACTGTTTACCATGCCGATCTGTGTCGCATGGTGGTTCATGAGGTCGCTGAATGCTTGCTCGGTACCAGCAATATGCTCCGACAGCGCGACGCTTGCATCGTTGCCGGACTGTACGACCATACCCAACACCACCGTCTCGAGTGGAACCTGGCTACCAAGGTCCAGGAAGGTGCGAGAGCCCCCGGTCTTCCAAGCCCGTTCGCTGATGCGAACGGCATCAGTGAGCTTCTTTTCCCCCGAATGGAGGGCGTCGAAGACGACATAGGCGGTCATGATCTTGGTCAGACTTGCCGGTTCCATGCGTGTATCGGCGTTGTTGTCGGCGAAGACCTGACCGGTGTAGGCATCCATTAGGATCCATGCACCAGCGGCTATCTGGGGAGGCGTAGGGATGACGGGACCCTTGGCTGGCCCTGGTGCAGGGGCATTGGCCTTGGTAGCAGCGGCAGCTATCGAACCAGATTTTGATTCTTTGGCCACAGAGGTGGAGGAGGTTGCGGTCGGAGCCATCGTTGTAGAGGCCGCTGGACCGGGTGGCTTAGGGGTGGCGAGTACCGTTGGTACCAGGCCCGAGGTTAGGGCGATGAACAGGGCAGCAACGAAGATACGAATATGGCGTACGGGAGGATGCAGAGTCACGGTCGAAGGCTCACAAGGAGAAAAATCATCAGAGAAAACGAACTCAAACAATCTTCTCGATATTATTTAACGGATTAAAGTGGAAGCTTGGGTATCGCTGGTTACCAAGCGTCCCATTGTAGCGACAAAGCAGGAGGAGTTGGGATAACACTTAATCGACGACGATGCGGGTGTCGTGGATACCGAGTCGGGCCAGGGGCTCCAGTAGTTGGTCGGCACTGTCCACGCTGTCCAATGGTCCGAGGCGAAGGCGATAGAGGGTTTGTTGGGCTGTCTGGGTCGAACTAATGGCACAATTTACCACGATTTCACTGGTCAAACGTTGCTGTAGGCGCGTGGCATTATCGAGGCTGGAAAAAGCGCCCACCTGTAGGTAGAGGGTAGGGCGGGGGGGCAGTATCGTAGCCACACTGCTGTTAGACGAAGTTCTGGAACTGCTCCGAGGTGGATTGGTGGTTTCTTTGGCGATCACTACAGGAGGTGGTGTCGAGGCGGTGGCTGTTAATTCGGTAGTCACCTCACCTCCTTGCGCGGCCGCGACGATAGCTACGGCGCCGCTTGGCCAGCTCTCTGGGGTTGCGGGATCCAGTGCTTGGATCTCCACTAGAGCGGTGCCAGGTTTATCGAGTCCAAGTTTTTTTGCTCCGGAATACGACAGATCGATCAACCGATTTTTCTCGAAGGGACCTCGATCGTTCACCCGCAAGATGGCGGCGCGACCGTTCTCCAGATTGGTGACATAGACGTAGGTAGGGAGCGGAAGGGTAGTGTGGGCTGCGGTCATGGCGTGCATGTCGTAAGGCTCACGGCTAGAGGTGCGCTTACCATGGAAGCCCGGTCCGTACCAGGAGGCAACTCCGCGTTCCACATAACCCTGCGAGTTGGTTAAGGTATAGTAACGACGACCATTAACATCGTAGAAAGCGGGATTACCGTATTTACTGCGAGGTTCTATCTTCGGGATCGCGTCGCGCAACCCAGCAGTGGGAAGAGTGGGCGTGACCGTGGGGGGTTGGGTGCCACAACCGGCAACGAAAATCGCTGTCAGACCGAATGACCACCACCAACTACCGGTACGTTGCACCGGATATGTTTCCAACACAGCACTCATAACCACCTCCGACGTATGCTAATGCAACCCAGGCGACCGCCGGTTACCGTAACCAACACACCGCATCAATGATGCAACATATTGAAATTATGATAGAGATTAGTCAAGGGGGAGGGATTTCTTGCTAATGGGGGCAGGGTGTGCGCATGAGCAAGGCCCATCGATACGACGTGTGGCGTCTATCGTTCCCTGAAAACTTGCTTGGCAGAGGCGTAGATCGGTTTAAGAAGATATTGGAGGATTGTTTTATCACCAGTCACAATGTTGGCCTGTACGGTCATCCCAGCAATGATTGGGTTGTGACCGGGAGCTTTTCCAATATGATCGGATAACAGTTTGGTGGTGTTCCAGACCTGGATATGGCCAGTAATGTTCCATAATTTAGATATTTTTCAGACTAAGACGCCAAATTCATAGCGATTTATGAAGAGACCAATCACAATATCATGCATTTTCTCAAGTTTGGAGAAGCAAATGGTTTTCCGGGCAAGCCGTTTGATACGTGTCCGTAACATTAAATGTTTCCTCTCGATTTTTTGAGTATTCTTCTTGCTAATGATTTGTTGTTCGACTGGTAAATTCCGTTCATAAGCCCCCCAATCGTCAGTATAAAATCGAGAAATCCCAAACGGCTTGAGGAGTTCTTTTAAGGACAAAAATACCGAATCTTTCCTTTTGCCAAACACATACGCAAGAACATTTCCCGTAGCATGGTCAATAGCATGCCAAAGCCAGCGTTGATTTTCCTTGTTGCCGACATAGCTCCACATTATCATCCACTTCAGCACCTTCAACTTTCTGAATATCAGAAAGAATGTCATCTGAATTCAGTCTTTCCAGTAGTGACCGATTGACTGGTTCCATATAGGGTTCTTGTTTCTTTTATTTTGCTAATAACCGTCCCTGGACTAATTCCCAATACCCGCGCAGTATCACGGATCCCGCTGCCGTTCATTGCCATGTCGATGATCTGCTCCTTGACTTCTGGCAAATACCCCTGGTAGGTATAATCTAAAATGAATGTCTTCCTACCACATTCCGGCTTCAGGCAGAGATAGCGTTGTTTTCCAAGTTCCGTCTTGCCGCGTTTAACGACATGATCACATTTACAGCATGGACACAAAACAGCTCTGTTAGCCATTGGAGGTTCTTTCCAAGTAAAGTTCTCGTTGCGCACGATAATACTTCAAAATTATGGCAGAAAGTCACCCGATACCCATGTTTGAAGAATGGCTACCGCAATATCCAGGTCTGAAACACCACCCGGTTGCCCTACGTCCCACCACTCAAGACGGTTTGTTGAATGTCTTTTTCTGCCAACATCAGATTGCTTCCATCAACCTTCTCGACCCACAATAACTGCTCAAAAACCGTTACCCATGTCCCCGAACACCCGTTACCTATGTCCCCGGTCTATACACTCCCGGAGGGAGAGGGGAGAAAAGCGCGCTAGGTAGGCAACTTGGGTTAAATTAAATAACCATCAACGCTGACAGTGGGCGCAGTAGAAGGTACTTCGCTGCCCCTGGCGTTCACTAAGGATGGCACGACCACAACGCGGACAAGGCGCACCGGCACGACCATAAACGCACAGTGCCCGCTGGAAATAACCGGGACGACCCGCTACGTCGTGAAAATCGCGGAGAGTGGTACCTCCCTGTGCGATGGCAGCGGCCAGTATCTCTCGTACTGCGCTTACTAAACGGACATAACGGGGCTGGCTGACGGTCCCAGCGGGAAGGATCGGATGGATGCCCGCCAGGAACAGGGACTCAGCAGCGTAGATATTGCCCACCCCCACCACGATGCGCTGATCCATTAGAAACGTCTTGATCGCGACAACACGTCCACGAGAACGCTGGTAGAGATAATCTCCATCAAATTCCTTCTCCAACGGTTCTGGGCCAAGCTTGCGCAGTAGCGGATGGTCCAAAGGGTCGCCGTAGACCCACAAAGCGAGGCCGAAGCGTCGAGGATCGTTGAGGCGTAGCACAGACCCATCTCGAAAGGTAATATCGAGATGGTCATGAGGTCCAGGGGGGACAGACTCAGTAAGCAGACGCAGACTCCCCGACATCCCCAGGTGCAGAATTACCGTTCCTGCGCCGGCACGCAGCAACAGGTACTTGGCGCGCCGTTCCACTGTTTCCACCACTTGACCCGGCAATTCAGTAGTCAGTGTCATGGGTACCGGTAGGCGTAACCGCATAGTCCGCACTACCACCCCCGTCACTTCTCGCCCCACGACGCACGCAGCAATACCAGCACGAGTGGTCTCTACCTCGGGTAGTTCGGGCATACGCGGAATACTTCCAGTTTCGGGAAGGTAATCATCCACTCGCCCTAACTCTCTAGATCACCTCATCCCTCGACCCTTCTCCTGCTAAGGAGAGGGGGCCGGGGGATGAGGTCGGAGGGAGTGAACGGTTACTCGGGGAGTAGTTTCTCACTAAATCAGGAGGGTGCAGGGAGTGGGCAAATGACCTGATCGTTTGCCCACGCAGAACTGGCGCAATCACGTAGGCAGGCAAAAAGACGCCTGCCTACCCCACCACTTCCAGTTCGTAACCAGTTGATTATACAGAGATGTAATGTAACATCAGCAAGGCTAGGGGGAACCCTCCAGGGATCGGGCGCGGAGCATAGCCTCAGCGGCGGCCTTAGTCTGACCTTGTTGCTGACGTGCTACACCGATTAAACGCCAATTGCGGGCCTGAAGGTCACGTTGATTACGAGCCAAGCTATTGGATTTTTCCGCTACCGAGACGGCCGCGTCCAATTGACCCTGTTTCAGGCGGATGCCCGCCAATTCGTGCCAGAGACGACCATTCTCAGGTTCGATACGTAGGGCGCGTTCTAGCGTTGCAGCAGCGAGACCAACCTGACCTGATGCAGCTTGGTCATCGGCTTTCCCCAACAGGGCCACGACCCCAGCATTGGAGGAGGACGTAGCGGGGCGAGGGGTAGTGGGAAGTTGGATCTCGGATTGAACCGTAGTAGGCGGTGTAGAGGTGGCAGGTACTCCCGTGGGTGCAACCACCGTAGGGGTAGGCACTAGCGGAGTGGTACGTTGAGCAGGTCGTGCCCCACGATCCGGGGAGACTACGAGCGGTGCTGCTACTGCGTTAGCCGCAGATCCTGGGAGTAGGTCAGCACGTGGTGAAGTCCCCTCGAATGGGGTAGGTGCAAGAGCCGTAGGCGATCGGGCCGGCACCGCGACCATACCAATCGGGGGGGAGGGAAGTGGCTCGGCCCGGACCGGGGTCTCTTCGAGCATGGAAGGAAGCGGGGCCGGTTGGGCCGTAGCTGACGACTCCGGATTACTGGTGGCTGGCGACGATGATGCGCCCGCCTGCTGCTGAGGAGGTGCAGCCTGCCGAGGTACCTTGACGCTGTGATCCTCCACCGGGGACAACGGGCGAACCGGAAGGGTGTTACACCCAGTGAGAGCAACGAGGGCCACCGCAGTAGCCATGCCCAAGAGGAGCGACCCTTTGACTCGAACGGCACTAATCGCCGTTTTGCTACGAACTTCACCGATCGAGACCATATCAACAGTGAGGGTGCCCTCTGCGCAACTCAAAGGACAGAACCGCTGCCCTTCCGTAGAAGCGGGAGAAAATACGGTACGAATAGCATTCATGGTGGTTGTTCTCCTGGTGTCACCGGGGGTATCGACTCCGGCACGTCCGAAACTGGCGGTTCCGATACTTCAATACCGCAACTGGCGCTGGCCTGCGGCGGTAAGCTGTTATGCAAGAACGGCACTCGCACCGCCCCTTGGCAATAGGATTCAACTTGTTGGCCACGAGGAGATACCCAGGCATATTCGATGTCAGGCGGGGGGGTAGGCTGTAAGGGACGCGGCTGGAGGGCGGCCATCAGGTCCATCCAAACCATCATCGCCCCCTGAGCCCCCGTAAAACCTGCGGGATGATTGTCATCACGTCCCAACCATACCACTGCCACCCTGTCTCCCGAAAAGCCTGAAAACCAGGAATCGCGCAGTTCGTCCGTAGTCCCGGTCTTACCTGCCAAGTTCAGATTGGCCGACAACTTGGACAATAACGGGTGACCAGTGCCGGAGCGTATCACCTCCTGGAGAGCGTTAGTGAGCAGGAAAACTGCCCCAGGGTCGACCGCTCGTTGTACATCCAGTTGGTAGTTCTGTAGGGGGGTACCCTTGGCAGTGAGCACCGCGCGAATGGCCCGCAAAGGCATTCGAAAACCTTCTGCGCCAATAGTTTGATAGAGGGTGGCAACATCCAGTGGGGTCAGCGACACCCCCCCTAGAAAGAGCGACGGATAGGGCTCTAAGGAGCGTTCCAAACCCAAGCGCTTGAGCATGGCCAGCACCTCCTGGACTCCCATCGCCAATCCTAATCGCACCGTAGCCAAGTTATAGGAATGGGCCAAAGCAGTACGTAAGGGGACCATGCCATGATACTGATGATCATAATTTTTTGGTTCCCACGGGCGACTTCCCGACACAGGAACGGAGAGCGAGGAATCATCCAAAGGCGTGAGCAATTGGTAAGGTGAACCATGAGCCAGGGCCGTCAGGTAGACGATTGGTTTCATGGTGGAGCCTACTTGACGCAGGGCATCAAGCGCTCGGTTGAAACCTGCGAAGTGCGCATCGCGCCCCCCCACCACCGCCTGAACCTCACCATTGTCACGACCGGTAACGATAATCGCTCCCTCTAGCCTACCTTGAGGCAGATGCCTTTGACGCTCCAAGGCGCGTGCGCGCGAGTCGAGGGCCGCATCAGCCGCTTCCTGTACGAGCGGATTGAGGGTGGTAAAAATCAGCAAACCCTCGGAACGTAGATCCTCTTCGTGATAGTCGCGAGCAAGCTGACGACGAACCAGATCGAGAAATGCAGGATAGGGAGAAGAACCACGCCGCGGGCGGGCAATTACTCCCAGAGGGGTCTCTTGATAGCGATGAGCATCCTCCGCAGACATTCCTCCATTCTCGACCAGGAGGGTCAGCACCAGATTGCGACGTTCCGTAGCGCGTGCCGGGTGCTTACGGGGGTCGTAGTAGGAGGCACCCCGCGCCAATCCCACCAATAGCGCGAGTTGAGGAGGATCTAACTCCTCCAGGGGACGGCCAAAGTAGAACCAACTCGCCAGACCAAAACCATGGATAGCACGGTCACCATCTTGCCCTAGGTAGATCTCGTTGAAGTAGGCCTCCAGAATCTCGTTCTTGGTGTAGTGAAAGTCCAATTCCAGGGCCATCACCGCCTCCTTGGCCTTGCGCGTAAGACTGCGCTCCTTCTGGAGGTAGAAATTCTTAACAAGCTGCTGGGTCAGCGTTGACCCCCCTTGTACCGTTGTCCCCGCGCGAACATTGGAAACAAACGCCCGGACAATAGCGATCGGGTCGATGCCAAGGTGTTCGTAGAAGTGATGATCTTCGGTAGCGATTAGTAGCTTGGTGAGTAGCGGCGGCACCTCGGAGAATTTCACCAAGATGCGATCCTCCGCCTTGGTCGGGTAGATGCCGCCAATGGCCAGAGGATCCAGACGCATCACCCCCAGCGAGGTGTTTCTGGGCAACTCATAGATGGCTTGAACGCTGTTACCCGCAAAATTTACCCGCACAGTCCGCGAAGGTTCGTCACCATCCCAAAAACTGAAGGCACGAGTCACGATGCGTACCTCATTGCCAGTCATGGCATAGGTACCGGGTTCTTTGGGCTCTTTGACCGCTCGATAACCAAGAGAGGTCAATTCAGCCTGGAGCTGGGCGGGTTTGAGGTCCAAGCCTTGGTAAAGCTCCAGAGGACGGGCATAAACCCGGGCCGGTAACTCCCAGCGTTTACCATCGAATTGTTCGCGTACCTGGTGGTCTAGCTGCCACGCTAGAACTAAAACGGCGACGAACAACCCAAGCGACACGCCCAGAATCAGACGAATGATGACATACCCAACTCTTCGCCCACGGGAAGGAGGCGGATCGGTGTCTTCAGAGGAGGAAACAGCTCGGAAAAGAGACATAACGTGCAAGAAGTGAGATGCCGCAGGGCCGGGGACGCCCCTAGGCTAGGGGCAGGGAATCATAGTGTAAGGACATTCATATCGGCAACCGAATGAGGTCCAAACAATGAAAGGAATTTAGGTATAAGACATCTAAAGTGACCAATGACTGCGAGAGTGGAAAAATTCTCAATAATATCGATTCTACGGACTGAAAGATCGACAGTCGGCCAGTCTTTCGCCCATACGTAGCGTGGTACCCGGGGCCATAGATTCTTCCCACGACACAGCACTCGCCCCAAATAAAATGATCACCGTAGACCCCATATTGAAACGCCCCATCTCTGCACCTTTACCCAGGGTAATCGAATCAGTCCCGATTTCAGGGTAGGTCCAGACTTTGGGGGCTTTTCGGGTAGGCGGCGTGATTTCGCCAGCCCATACAGTTTCAATACTGCCTACGAATAGGGCACCCACTAGAATCAGCGCCATCGGCCCTACAACTGTGTCAAAGATAGCCACTACTCGTTCGTTACGTGCAAACAGTCCGGACACTACGTTGACCGCGCTATCGTTCACGGCAAACAATCGACCTGGAATATGTACCATCTCGCGTAGCCGTCCCGCCACTGGCATGTGAATACGGTGATAATCCCGAGGAGAGAGGTAGAGAGTGACAAAGCTCCCTCCGACAAAGCGCGCGGAGCGATTTGCGTCTCCACCGAGGAGGGTCTCAAGAGGGTACTGATGTCCCTTGGCCAGAAGTAGCGTTTGATCGGACAACCCCCCAATTGCGCTTACCTTGGCATCGACTGGAGAGATCACGGAATCAGGCGCCTTGGCAATGGGACGCGCCTCTGCACGCAAACTACGAGTAAAAAAACTGTTGAAGTCTGGATAATGTTCCAGTTCAGGATGCAGTGCATCGCCCATCTCGACCCGATAGTGGAGAATAAACGCCTTGATCAGAAAATCTTTTGCTGACGCCCAACGCAATCGGGTCACACTATGCACCACGCCCGACAATAAATGCTGAGGGAGTAGGTACTGCGGCAGTGTAACCAACCAGTCGAGAATTTCGGTTTTTTTTATTTTATTCATGGCTCAATCTACACCAGAAAGGCAACCATTTACTCTCTCCCAACGGGAGGGGGTAGACAGTTACACTGAAAGAGATTTTGACATTCCTATACATCCCGGCGCCCGGCAAAGGCATGAGATAACGTACCACTATCGACCTGTTCTAATTCACCACCCAAGGGGATACCGTGGGCAATACGGGTAGCATGCACACCACGTACTCGGGCCATTTCCGCGATATAGTAGGCAGTGGCCTCGCCCTCGACCGTAGAACTCGTGGCGAGAATTATCTCACGCACCTCCCCTCCCGCCAAACGCATATCCAATTCAGGAAGGGCCAATTCTGCAGGGCCGATCCCGTCGAGTGGCGACAGATGGCCCATCAGGACAAAATAGCGACCTTGAAAACCGGTTGCCTGTTCCAGAGCCAGCACATCTGCAGGGGTTTCCACAATACAAAGCAGAGAAGGGTCGCGTCGGGTACTAACGCAGGTTGGGCACACCTCCGACTCGCTCAAGGAACGGCACAGCCGACAATGGCCGACCCGCTCCAGGGCCTCAGTCAAGACGGTCGCTAAACGTCGGGCACCCTGCCGGTCACGCTCCAAGAGGTGCAACATCATACGCTGGGCGGATTTGGGTCCTACCCCAGGTAGACAACGCAAAGCCTCCATGAGCTGCTTGACCAGTGGTGAGGGTCCCACGTCAGAACGGTAACTTGAAGCCAGGAGGAAGCCCCATGCCGGCAGTGAGGGCGGATACTCGATCAGACATCAATTGATCCGCCTTACGGTTTGCATCGTTGAATGCAGCAGCGACAAGATCCTCCAACATCTCTGTATCCTCCTTGAGCAGATTGGGCTCGATTTTAACCCGACGTACCTCGTGGCGTCCGGTCATCACCACGACCACCATCCCGCCCCCAGCTTGGCCGTTGACCTCCATGTTGGCCACTTCCTCCTGGACCTTCTGCATACTGGCCTGCATCTGCTGGACTTGTTTCATCATATTCGCGAGGGGACCTCTCACTGCGTTATTCCTCTTTAATTGGAGTTGGTTTGAAACACTGGTACGAAGGGCACCGGCTCGGACGAGATGATAACCCAAGTGACCCGTTGCCTATGGTCACGAACTCTTGGCCCTGCGTTTGAAAATTAACCATCCAAAGGCCGGATGGATTTAGGGTCTAGATCCGCATTGAAAGTTTTACGGAAGGCTTGTACCTGGAGGTCGTTTTCGATGGAGGCTCGAGCGGCAGTCTCTCGCTCATGTTGCCGACGATCATGGAGCTGGGCCGGAGTGGGGGCGGAAGGAGAAGAGGTAGTAGTTGGGGTAGTGATGCTAACTCGCATTTCCTCCCCCAGCCGCACCTGTACTGCCTGTTCGACCCGCCGCTCACGCTCCTTGTTGAGGAGAAACGACTGCCCCTCGTTCACGTTCAGACTCAAATGCAGGGTGGTCCCTTCTACCTGGACTAACGAGCAGTTCATGGCCAATTGATGATTTGTTCCCGTCAACCCCAAAGTCGCCACTAAGCCCGGCCAATTAAGATCCGACAACGGCTCGGCCGATACTGCCACTGCGGGCATAACAACCGGGGGCGCAGCAACCACAGGACGCACGAGATCGGGAGGAGGTATCTCAACTTTTGCTGCTGAGGGTGCTGGTGCAGGAAAAGGCGCAGAGGCACTACGAGGTGCGCGCGGTGGTTCGGGACTCACCGCTCCACGGGACAGCGCAGGGACAGGAGCAGCATTTCCGGAGGATGGGAGTGATGCCTCCTCTGGCACGGGTCGGAAGACGAGCATCCGCAGCAGCACCATCTCGAACCCACCTCGGGGCTGAGGAGCAAGAGGAATATCGCGACGACCCATGAGACCAATCTGGTAGTGGAGCTGAACATCCTCCAGAGACATCTGTCTCGCCAAGGCCAGGATTCGATCGCGATCGCCAAGATGGTCGTCGACCGCCTCCGGTACGAATTGGGCCAGAGCTACGCGTTGTAACAGAATCACCAATTCTCCAAGCAGGGCGCTCCAGTCAGGGGATTGCTGGGCCAAGGATTCCACAGTTGCCAACAACGCCCAGGCATTACCCGCAGCCAGATCCTCCAGCAAGGCGTAGGCACGATCTCGGGATAGGGTTCCGAGCATGGCGTAGACATCTTGCGTCACCACCCGACCTCCACCATAGGCAATGGCCTGGTCCAAGAGACTGAGACCATCGCGCATACTGCCATCGGCGGCGCGAGCCAATTCACGCAAGGCCGATTCTTCGAAAGACATCCCCTCTGTTTCCAAGATACGCGCCAATTGGTCGCGGATCAGGGGTAGAGACAGACGACGCAGACTGAACTGGAGGCAGCGCGACAGGATCGTGACCGGCAGCCGCTGGGGATCGGTGGTGGCGAGCAGAAATTTGACGTGAGGTGGCGGTTCTTCGAGGGTCTTGAGGAGGGCATTGAAGCTGTGGTTGGAGAACATGTGCACCTCATCGATGAGGTACACCTTGTAGCGACCGTAGGTAGGCGCGTACTGGACGTTTTCCAACAATTCGCGGGTATCTTCCACCTTAGTGCGGGAGGCGGCGTCCACCTCAATGAGGTCTACGAAACGCCCCTCATCGATCCCTCGACAAGCAGAACAGACACCACACGGCTGTGAACTGACTCCGCGCTCACAGTTAAGCGACTTGGCGAGGATACGGGCGATAGTAGTCTTACCTACCCCGCGGGTACCAGTGAAGAGAAAGGCATGGTGGAGCCTTCCCGAATCCAACGCATGGATGATGGCACGCAGGACGTGTTCCTGGCCCACCATCTCGGCAAAGGTGTGAGGACGCCACTTACGTGCTAGGACCTGGTACGCCATCGTCCTTCGTCTCCCCCGAGCGGAAGGATATCTCGATTCAGGGGGATAGATGGGAAAGGGTGGCGCCCTGTGTCAGACAAACTCCGGCACACGCATCCGCCGTTACCGCTGCTTCCTTCCGGACCTGACGGGGTTCACGGCATATCGTTGCGGAGGCCCGGCACAGGCCGCCATTGATTCGGTGATGCAGCCACCTCCCTCTAAAAACTCTCACATTTTATAAGGGGAGAGCGGATTGCAACCGGCTGGTTGCAACACTACGACAGAAATGACCGGCGGAGAAGGCTGCCCTACGACAGCAGCTCGAAGACACCCACCAAAATCAACAATCCTAATCATAAATAAGAATTTAGCTGTCTATCGTGCCCAAAGAAACATCCCATAACCCACGTTAATAGGGGTATACTCTATAGGAGGTCTCGGGGATCGCTCCCCCCCCCCTCACAGGGCACGTCGACATCAGAGCGCAAGCTTACAGCACGCAAGCCCAAAACAGCAATCCAAGGAAATCATCAGTGTCCCCGAGAAACCCCGCCCTTGAGGGCGGGGAGGAAAGGGGACGGTTTTTTTCCGCCCCATTGGATAGCAAAATCTTTAAAGTTGCCGGTCTTTCCCGGCTGTCAGCCCGTAAGGGCCTAGTGACGCACACCTTACGGTGTGGCTCCCCTCGCCAATGTTGCAACGCAGCTTCGATTCTTGCGAACCTTGCAGCAGACCGTTTCGTGCGTACCCGTCGAGTGTCTGCTTCTGCTGCTTTCAGAGCAGAGAACAGCTACAGTTTTTATATTGGTATGAATCTAGCCTAGCGACAAGTCGAAAACAAATCGCAGCCATTTTGGGTAGGCGTTTACCCGTAATTACCAAATGGATGAATAGATATAAGAGTTTTGGATTGGGTAAATTATTAGAATATGGATTATCAAGGAAGGAAAAGTTCCTGCGCCACCCCTATCGAAGCTGTGGAGAATCTAACTATTAAATTGGGGAGCGAGGAAGGTTTTGGAAGTTATCAAGAGACTCAAATCTGGCTTAAGGAAGAACATGCTATTGAAGTAGCCTATAGCACAGCTCATAAGTTGGTCAGGTATGATTTATATTATTCTCCAAAAGTTGCACGTCCTTTTTCGGAGAAACAGAGCCCAGAAATGGTTTTAGATTTCAAATAAAATTATTCTTAAAATATTGATAAATATAGCAAAAATATGTATAGAAAAGTACAAGCAGATTCGTTATCGGGTCCAGGATGAAAGTCGTCTTAGCATTAAGACTTGGTTGCGGCGGAGAATTACACGACGAGGCGTTAAGCCAATGATGAAAACAAAAATCCAGCGTGCAGGTTATTCATTGTACTGTGCCGTTGAAGTCAAGATGGGAGAGCATTTTTTCTGGGAGGGAGACCGGGTGAATCAAAAGGAATTCAATGAATTCCTTAAGGACTTTTCAGAGAAAAATTCGATCGACTTCCACGTACTTCAAGTCGATAACGCTAGTTTTCATACGTCCAAGAATTTAACGTTACCAGATAATGTCACGCTGCTTTACCAGCCACCGTACAGCCCGGAAGTGAATCCAACGGAATAAGTGTGGGGCTGGTTAAAAGGTAAGATGGCTGGAGAAATATTCCAGACTGTTGCGAACTTGAAATTGCGCACCATGGAAATAACTTCCGCAATGGATAATAAATTCTTCCAATCAATTACTTGTCGAGAATTTATTCTGAATGTATTGAAGAAAGCTGTTATATGAATAATGGAAAGGATAAGGGAACTTTCTGTATATAATTGGTATAGAAGAGGTATAATAACTTCTGAGTATCTGGAGCGTAAACATGCCACAAACATCCGATACCTCCCCCGACATTACCAATAGCCAGGAACTGGACCAGTTTACCTCGCTACAAGATATAGCAAAGCCATTATAAAGTGATTAAGCCCATGACATATTAAATTGATTTCCGTCGCAAAGTGCTCGCCATACAAGAACAGCTCACCTTTAATAGGGAATCGCTGGCGCGTGATGTTGAAATGCACCCTGACGCCTATCAATTCGAGCGAGCTAAACGTTTAGGGGTGAGTAGGAGCGGCATTGGTCAAGCATTAAAACGCATGAGAATCAGCTATAAGAAAAAAACACTATCACACCCAAAAGCAAATGAAGAGAAGAGAACAGCCTTTCAAGAGCGAATGGAAGTATATGAAGCAGAAGGGAGAAGCATAGTTTTTGTCGATGAGGCTGGATTCGCGGTGGATATGCCACGCCGCAATGGCTACGCGCCGATTGGCAAGCAAGATTGGAATGCTAAAGGGCGAGTGAACGCCATTGGAGCGTTGATTGGTATGTGTAACGCTCTTTACCGGAACCATCAATAGTAATGTGTTTTACTCTTGGATCACCCAAGATTTACTCCCAAAACTTCCTCCCAATTGCGTTCTTGTGATGGATAACGCAACTTTCCAGGACATTCAACAAGCCATCAAAAATGCGGGCCATATTCTGGAATATTTACCCCCTTATTCACCAGATTTCAATCCCATCGAACATAAGTGGGCGCAATTAAAGGCGATTCGCAAAAGAGAACGCTGTACTACCGAGGAAGTCTTCGCAAATTATGCGTAATCATTTTATGGTGGTTTTGCTATATTGGATCAAGCCATTGAACAATGGCGCAAGGAGGTACCAAAATTGGCTGTATGGGCTGAGGAGAATCTTCCCGAAGGTTTTTCCGTATTCAACTATCCAACCTCCCATCGTGTCCGGTTACGCACCACCAATGGCTTGGAGCGTATCAATCGTGAAATAAAACGCATAACTCGTGTGGCTTCAATTTTTCCCAACTCCGCTTCTTGTCTGCGCTTGGTATCGGCCTTGCTCGTCGAATTCGATGAAGAATGGATATCCGGGAAAATCTACCTGACCATCGAACCTTAACTACCAACCCCAGAGAAGGTTATTGCAACTTTTACAGAAAGAGGGTTGCTCTATCTGGATAGGAAGACGTTTGTCAATATATGGCTCTCAGTATTCCGCCGATCGTGGATTCAAATTTGAGTCCGCCGCCTAGAAAAGGAAATTTCCTGGAAATAGGCTCTAAATGTTTCCAGAAAACATCTGATGTATTAACTCCTACGTAGTAATCAATGTGTTAGTCTGAAATCAGACTACTTCGGTCCCCTATGGACTGCGCGTGGCTAAATGGTGATTTCATCATGGATAAAGTGACCAAGCTCTAATCAGATCTAGGTAAATCTTTCCCGTATAAACCAGTATGTTAAAGATCCTACCAAGTCATTATACTATTTCCCCATAAGACGACTCTGCTAGGACGCATCCACCAGCAAATAAGGCATATCTTTAGGATAATAGGTTATGAAATAAGTTGTGCAAAGATGTTAGAGGAACATAAATTATAGGGAGGAACATGCCGAAAATACTGATAATTACTAAAGTGTCTGGTCTCTGTTATTTTCGTTAATCATTAAGTGCATCTAAATCAATAAGCCGTTTGTTATTCTTGCCAGTTGAATGATATCATTGCTAATTATTCGCGGAATTAACGCATCTATTATCTGTCATAGCTGTTTTCTAACCAGTGTGCAGATCAATAATTTCTGCTAATTCGGTGCAGAAATGGAAAGTCTGAATCCTCTCCGGGACCATGGTGGGTGCTATTCGGTGTAGTTTAGTACCGTATGCACTGCCTACGTTGGTAACCAACTTCTGAAATCTGCCGAGTGATTGCGTTAAACGTTTGAGGCACATCTGTTCGTGTGGCCATGCTAGTCGTTTGTACAGATTCAAAAGGATTGATATCGTCACGGGGATACTTGTTTAAGTATTCCTTCATGAAAGATTTGTATTTTGCACGTATGGCACATCCGGCCAACAGAATAGGAAAGCTGGTCGTGTGAGACCTGAGGCGAGGCATCGTACAAGCAAGATAAAAATGCTTTTTGGTGTCTTAGATTTTGGCAATCCCCGTTGGAGTAGCGGCTGAACTGAGCCATAGGTAATAATCTACCCAATCTTTGGTGTCAGCGTCCACCACCAATGACCCGAGTATCTTCATATTTTTCTTTTGCTGGTATTCATGGTGAGTAACTTATTATTTGAAGGTTCTCTTTATGAAACATTCCATACTTCCTAGGGCATGGAGGATGTGGCAAAGTGGACTTATCAGTGGTTTTCTGGGTTGGTCTAGGAAATGGAAATTGTCTCATCAACTATTATTTTCATCGTTGCTGGTGACATTGATTCTGACGGTGACCGCCGGAACATTTATCATAAATATCGAGGAAAAACAGCACTATAGAATATATGAAACAAATTTGAAGGAGAAATTATCGCTATTGATGAGCACAATTATGGATGATTTGAACGAGAGGGATGTGCCGGGACTTAAGGACCTCTTGATAGGGGCTATGAAGAAGAATAGCGATATCCTGTCTTTGGAGGTGTTCGATCATAATGAACATCTTGTTGCTGAATGGAAGGATACGGCGCATCCTTCATCAGCAATTTCTAAAGCCATGAAAACTGAATTATTGGCCTCTGGTCGTTTGCGGATGACCTGGGACATGACCCCTTATCTGACAAATGTTCAGCAGCATGTGTATTGGTTACTTTATATTCTGATGTTGGCGTTGTTGATCCTCGCTACCAGTTTGATCCTGTTGACCCGATTGATTGTGCTCCGACCAATTCGAGTTATTCATGAATCTCTGCAGGCCGAGATAGTGTCGAAGACCACCATACCCTACGCCGCTCGCGAGTTGCAAGAACTTGGTGACGCGATATCTATCTTGTTGAACCTCAAACGGGAGAACAATCGAAGCGAATTGCGTTATCGGCGACTATTCGACAACATGATTTCTGGGTGCATGGTATTATCGGGTGCAGAAAATAGTTTTCAAATCCTGAATCTCAATGAACACTGTCGTCTCTTGCCGGCTTTGGCGATAGGAGAACGGCAGATAACCAATCTGAACGAGATTATCAAAAAAGACGATGCACCTGTCCTCTATGAGGCATTGCGAAATACAGCAGAGAATCAGGTGCCCTGTCACATCGAAGAACTTTCTCTAATTGAGTCCGGGAATGATTATCTGTTGGATTGTCACATTTTTGCACTCGATGCCGACGAGATAGTTTTGTCCATTCGGGATGTCACCGAAAGAAAAATCGCACATGATATGTATCGCGCCAAAGAAGCAGCAGAACAGGCCAATAAATTGAAGAGCGCATTTCTGGCTAGCATGAGTCATGAGATTCGGACTCCGCTCAACGGGGTATTGAGCATGGTGGAGCTTTTGCGCGGTACCTATCTGAGCAATAAACAGCAACATTGGGTTGAGGCTATTCGGGGATCGGGTCAGATCCTCTTGTCGACAATCAACGATATTCTGGACTTTTCAAAGATTGAAGCAGGGCGATTGCGTCTGGAAAATATTCGTTTTTCGCTGAGTGAGATCATCGGAAACCTGTTTAATGCAACCTCGCAACGTGCTTTTGAGAAAGATCTGGAGCTCGTTTTGCAACAAGATTCCGATGTGCCGGATCAGTTAACTGGTGACCCTTTTCATATCCAGCAAATATTGATAAATCTGGTGGGTAATGCCATAAAATTTACCGAGTGCGGAGAAGTAAAAATCACCATAAAGAAACGTAACCTCTCGGGTAATCGATTTATGCTTTGTGTTTCGGTGCGTGACACTGGTATTGGTATAGCCCCTAACCAAATGCAGCGGGTGTTTCTCCCTTTCGAACAAGGAGTGGGCAATCGTTCTTTGCCATGCGAGGGAACCGGGCTTGGGCTGCCGATTAGTAAACGTCTGGTGGATGCGATGGGGGGAACTATCGGAGTAGCTAGTCATCTCGGAGAAGGTAGCGTATTTTCTTTTGAAGTTCCGGTTGGTGTAGTTGATGTGTCACGCACGATACCACAGTTGTTTTCTAATCTCTGGTATGAGTGCCAGGTCCTGGTCTGGATACGGCATGAGGCAGTGCGTGAATCAATTATTCATACCTTAAGTTCTTTTGGATTCAGGACTCCCCGTAGTATATCGTCGGTTAGCGAGGTGGTTGATCAGGTCTGTACGTTGGGCAAAGAGGATTGTTTTTATTTGGTAGTGTTGGATGATAACTTAATCGGCCACGAGGGTTCAAATCTTCTGACTGAATTAGAGGCAAGGGGTCGGGGGACAAAATTATTGGTCCTCTATGTCGTTAATATGTTCAATCGTGATCGAAGTGAGTTAGACCGTCTGGATCAACTCCCCAATACTACCTATGTGATGAAACCGATCCATGCCTCATCATTGCTTAATGCGTTGCAGGCGTTGTTCGGGATTTCCAATAAATCGCGAGCAACTACTTTGAAACAGGAAGATTCTTCCTGGAGAGAATTAATCGAGCGTCTCGGGGTCCGTGAACGTCTGTCAGGCGCACGGATCTTGCTGGTCGAGGATAACTTGATTAATCAAGAAGTGGCGGTGGAGGCTCTCTCGATGGCGGGAATTGAGGTACAAGTTGCTGTCAATGGTAAGGAGGCCGTGGATATGTTAGGTACGCAGAACGTTTTTGATGGGGTACTGATGGATCTACAGATGCCGGTTATGGGAGGGTTTGAAGCAACCCAGATTATTCGTCAACGGTACACTATGGAGGTATTACCCATCATTGCCATGACGGCAGGTGTTTTCTTCAAGGATCGCCAGCGTAGTCTGGAAGTTGGTATGAATGATCATGTCAGTAAACCGGTGAATCTACAGAATCTTATGGAAACTCTGATGAAGTGGGTGAAACCGGCGCATTCTCGGTCGATGAATATCGATCAAGAGCGTAATGTGGAATTGCTTCCTCCAGAAGAGCCGCTGTTTGTGGATGGCAATGTGAATTGGGAGAAGATCGATCTACCGGGCATCCAGATACACAATGGCTTGTCTCGTATTGGTGGTAATCAAAAACTCTATTTCAAGTTACTCAAAAGCTTTGTTAAAACTCATGACAATACCGAGGTCGAGATTTTGGCGGCGCTAGCTAATCGTGATGTTAAAACCTTGCGCCGCTTGGCGCACACCATCAAAGGGGTAGCATTAACCTTAGGGGCGGAATCGTTGCACAACAGTGCCGATCTTGCCGAGAAAGAAACCTTTACCAACCAATTGGGACGCATTCGGGAGGTAGTCAATCCATTGATCGTACAGTTGAACAAGGTGCTGAACAGTATACAAACTATGCTGAAGTTGATCTATGTTGCGGATGGTGATTCTCCAGAAAATGCCGTCGAGCCTGGGTCTTCAAACACCACGAAGATTTATTCCGAGATTATTAATTTGTTGGAGCATGGTGACATTCGTTTGCAGGAAGTTTGCGTAGCTCATCAGGCAATGATTCGTACCTGGTTTGGTGATGTCGACTTCTATGAGACTTTTATGCAAAGTATCGAGTTTTACCATTTTGAAGAGGCGCGGGAGGTCTTTTTGAGGTGTGCAGTGGTCGGTACCTCTTCCCAACTTAATTAGAAGAAGATATCCAATGTTAAACGAAATGAATAGTTCCGTGTTATCTGTTGATCGGCGATATTCGGTGAGTGAGGGCAAAAATCTCTCTGCATTACAAACCATTTTGGTGGTAGATGATAATCCAGAGGTGCTCGCTCTGGTGGCGGAGACGTTGCGTTCGGAATATCAAATTCAAGTAGCGACCAGTGGATCCCTGGCGCTAATGGTACTGGAACGCTCGCCAATGGTGGATCTGATCCTACTGGATGTGGTGATGCCGGGTATGGATGGCTTTGAAGTTTGTCAACGCATTAAGGAAATACCTGCTTGGCACAATATTCCGATCATTTTCCTGACCGCATTGAACAAGGACAGTGACGAAGCCTATGGTTTTGGGCTGGGAGCGGTAGATTATATCGCCAAACCGGTGGTCCCAATCATCTTGCGAGCTAGAGTGAATACTCATATGGAACTACGCAGGGTATCCCAGGAGTTGCAGTACAAAAATGAGATTCTGAGTGATGAACGAGAGATCATTGAAGGCATGATCATTCGGATGCGTGCTGATCCTGATTTTGATAATCGGTATTTGCGTTGGCTAATGCGGCCCGTTGAGAGGACCAGTGGTGATATTTGTCTATCCGCATTTTGTCCCGATGGTCGGCAGATGGTTCTCGTGGGAGACTTTACCGGACATGGTTTGACTGCTGCGATCGGAGGGCCTGGGGTCAAGCAGATGTTTTATTCATTATGCGCGAAAAGGATCTCGATGATCCACCTACTTACCACGATTAACGATTTGTTGTCTGCGCAGTTGTTAACTTCGCAGTTTATGACGGTGCATTTGGTCGAAGTCAACTCGGAGCGACGACAGATTCATCTTTGGGGTGGTGGTATGTCGGAACCCCTCTATGCCAATGCCTTCGGGGAGGTGCGGAGGATCTCGGTTTCTGGAATACCACTGGGAGTCATGCCGGGGCTGAATATATCAGACGATGTACAGATCCTGAATGTTAAACCTGGTGAACGGCTGTTGTTGTACACCGATGGTATCATTGAGGCAAAGAATGCCGTCGGTGAGATGTACCAGATCGATCGCTTGGATGCTAAATATGCTGCTGTGCTGAGAAATGGCGGGGAGTTGTGTGAGCTTATTGATGATCTGGATATCTTTCTCGCGGGTCGGTCTCAGAAAGACGACGTATTGTTGCTAGAGTTGAGTGTCTAAATGTGGGGCAACGTAGCTACGGATTACAACGCCAACTTGGCAGTTGTTGCTGCATATACCAATGTCTTGGTTTTATCATCGTAAAACAATCCAGCCAATGTGACATTACAAAGCCGAATTTGTGCTTTGCAACCACCATTAGGTATTTCAAAAGGATAACTAAATGAGCATGACGAGTGTGGAACAACGCGAACAAAACAAAGTATTGGTTGTCTGTCCTGACCGATATTTAACGGTGAATCAGGTCTGGCCGATCTATTCTCAAATAGAGAAGAGTGAAGGTATTCGGTACCAGAGAATCGTGCTAAATCTCAAAGAAATTAAGTATGTTGATTCCTCAGGGTTAGGGCTACTGCTAACCTTCTTGAAGCAACTAGAAACGCGGGGATGTCAGTTGGTTTTATGTGAGTGTAGTTCCTATCTGTTGGATTTAATGCATAAGTTACGTTTTGATGCGCTCTTTAAGATTTATGCAAAAGAAGAGAATGCTTGTCAGTTGGAAGGCTGAATGCGAAATGTATTCTAACACCCTATCCCAGGTTGCTACCTATTCGTTACCTCGGTAGGGAATGTCGGAATGACGAATAGGTAGTGCCTGGTCGGAGACTACGATTTTGTGTTTTGCAACCTTCCTGATTGCGAAATCAACAGGGTTTCCGGCCAGATGCTATTTATCTGATGCGTGGATGAGGCGTAGGAAATTATTAGTAGTATTCTCTGCAAGCTCTCTCGGGTCTATGCTGCGCAATGCGGCAATCTGCTGTGCCACATAGAGCACCCAGGCTGGATGGTTTGATTTTCCCCGATGTGGGGTTGGGGCTAGATAGGGAGAATCAGTTTCTAGCAACAGCCGTTCGAGGGGCAACCGTGTGGCTACCTCGCGTAATTCGATGGCATTGCGAAAGGTGACAATGCCTGAGAAAGAGATATACATGCCCAGTTCCATCGCGGCATGAGCGGTATTCCAATCCTCGGTAAAACAATGCATCACCCCGCCCACATCTTGCGCACCTTCTTCTCTTAGGATGCGGAGGGTGTCGACGCGTGCCTCACGGCTGTGGATGATTAGCGGTTTACCTACAGTGCGGGCTGCTGCGATGTGGCGTCGGAATCGTTCTTGCTGCCAGCCGGGATCTCCCTGGTGGTAGTGATAATCCAGCCCTGTCTCTCCAATAGCCACCACCGTCGGATCTCGGGCCAGGGCCACCAGGTCATCGACCTCTGGTTCGTGGGCGACATGCTCTCCGGGGTGAACCCCCACGGAGAGGTCGACATCAGAAAAGTCTCGTGCTATCGCCGTAAGCTGAGGAAATTTCTCAAGGTTGATGGACACGCATAGGAAGCGTTCTACCCCTACCTCTCGGGCAGTCGCCAACGCTCCCGCTAGTTGTCCGCCAAAGGGGGTCAGGTCGAGTCGATCGAGATGGCAATGAGAGTCGACCAGGCGCAGTGGGGGAGGGGAGGGTGGTGTCATTCGGGCAATGCTGCCTCGATCGGGAGTGCGGGGTGCATCTCCAGGTATTCCATGATGGCTTGGGTAAGATTACGACAACCTGTGCCATTCAGACTGGAGATAAGGAACGCAGGACCGATCCAGTTCAACGCTCCCACAATCTGGGTGAGGTGGTCGAGTCCCTCGTCGGGAGGGAGCAGATCGGACTTATTGACAACTAACCAACGCTCCTGCTGCGCGAGTGCGGGACTGTAGCGCGTCAGTTCACGTTCAATGCGACGCACGTCTTCTACCGGTTCCCCGGCAGCGGGCAGTACGTCCACCAGATGCAACAGTAGGCGGGTGCGAGTGAGGTGTTTGAGGAATCGTGTACCCAGCCCTGCCCCCTCAGCTGCCCCCTCGATCAGGCCGGGAATATCGGCAACGACAAAGCTACGGTCGAGGCCGAGACTGACCACGCCAAGATGGGGATAGAGGGTGGTGAACGGATAATCCGCCACCTTGGGTTGGGCAGCAGTTACCTTGCGGATGAATGAGGACTTGCCGGCATTGGGCAGTCCCAACAGGCCTACGTCGGCCAGGAGCTTGAGTTCCAAGCGTAGGTCGCGGGCCTCCCCAGGGGTACCGGAGGTGGTTTGACGTGGTGCGCGGTTGGTGCTGCTCTTGAAGCGGGTATTACCCAGGCCGTGGAAACCACCTTGGGCGACGCGTACGATCTGACCGGGGTGAACCAGATCTCCTAGGACCTCATTGGTCGCGGCATCGACGGCGACTGTTCCCACTGGGACCCGGAGATAACGATCCGCACCACAACGACCAGTACACTCCGCGCCGCCACCATTCTGGCCGCGTTCAGCATTCCATAAGCGGACGTAGCGAAAATCTACCAGGGTATTAAGGGAAGCGTCCGCTACCAGGTAGACACTTCCACCGTCGCCCCCGTCACCGCCGTTTGGGCCGCCGCGTGGGATGAACTTCTCGCGGCGGAAGCTCAAACAACCGTTTCCGCCATCCCCCGCGACCACCCGGATCGTGACTTCATCAACAAATTTCACTGCACCTCGGCAACGATACTCACGTATTTGCGTGCGAGTGGGCCTTTGGTCTCGAATAAGACCCGCCCCCCTGCCTTGGCATAGAGAGTGTCATCTCCGCCACGGCCGACATTGACGCCTGGGTGAAAGTGGGTGCCGCGTTGACGTACCAGGATGCTCCCAGCGCTGACCTGCTCACCGCCGTAGCGTTTGATCCCTAGACGTTTTGATTCGGAGTCGCGGCCGTTGCGGGTACTGCCGCCTGCCTTTTTATGTGCCATCGTATTGGCCTCGTTGACACCGATGCCCGCAGCCTTACGGCGGTGGGGCGAATCGGTTACTCCGTGGGGGAGTCGGTCGAAAGGGTAGTATCGACGGCGGCGGTAGCTGCCATTGCTGCCGTACTGATACCAGTAATCTTGATTTCGGTGTAGTTTTGCCGGTGGCCGGTTACCTTCTGGTAGTGTTTACGGCGCCGGAATTTAAGGATGTGGACCTTATCGCCCCGCCCATGCTTAGTAATCGTGGCGGTTACCTTACCGCCCTCCACGTAGGGTGTACCGATGGTGAGCTGTTCGCCATTGGCGACCAACAGCACTTTGTCGAGGGCGACGCTCTCGCCTTCACCCACAGGTAGTGTCTCAATGCGCAACCTGTCGCCTTCGCTCACCCGATACTGCTTGCCGCCGGTCATAACCACCGCGTACATACCGAATCTCCCACCGTTTACCGAATAGAAAAATTGGAGAATATCCAACTAGGTACAATTTTTTGAAGCGCGGAACTATACACATTCCTTGGGATGGGTACAAGTCCGATGCAAACGTAAACCCAGGGCTGATCCGTCCTGGCTAAAACATCACACACAAATATAGAGATTTATTCCGTTCCGGTGATCCCATTACTGCCCGAGAGGTTGTTTTGGTTCATACTTGAGTTCCAGAACCGTCATGTTGGACTTTGACAATACCTTCGCCATTAAACTACGGGCTCTGGCAAGTTAACGCGGCCAAGAGAGGCCACCTGCCTGACGATGGCGTCAATGGAAATTGGCTCAGGGATTTGCGGAAGCCATTTTAAAGTTTCGCGGACATACTTTCCCGCGCGGAACCAAGCCTTGAGGTCAATGATGCTCATGCCGACGAACTGGGACTGGTTCAGTCTGATTCCATCCTAACTGACTGATTATTATTGTGGGAGTCGATCCATTAGGCGGTTTTCTGGATCATTAAAATCTGCTCCCAGGAAAATCTTTTTTCTATAACACCTAAAGAAACCGCAGGAACTTGTTTAGTGGTGAAATGTATCCGGATAAAGTTATGGACAATCCAAACACCATCCAATACCCGCTGGAGGCCTGATTTATTTTTTGCATACATATTCGTCCTGCGTCGGTAAGCGGAACAGCGCCTCCTTATGGAGGAATTAAATGCCTCGGCATGATTGGCGTGGGTTTCCTTATTGGTAATATAGCAAAGCCACCATAAAATGATTACGCATAATTTGCGAAGACTTCCTCGGTAGTACGGCGTTCTCTTTTGTCAATCGCCTTTAATTGCGCCCACTTATGTTCGATGGGATTGAAATCTGGTGAATAAGGGGGTAAATATTCCAGAATATGGCCCGCATTTTTGATGGCTTGTTGAATAGACCTTATCGGAAACCCCCTACCTAGCTCTGCCGGACAACGCAACCTCATGATTTATATTGACTGTGGTGGGTGATGAGGAGGTTTCCGATAAGGTCTATTGCCCATGTGGCTAGCAAAGAGGCCGCTGTTGTGGCGGACACGATGATTTCCTTACTCAAGCCTTTCGCTGATCATGTTCACACTATCACGACCGACAACGGCAAGGAGTTTTCTCAACATCAACGAATCGCCAAGGAACTGAATGCGGGGTTCTATTTCGCACACCCATATTCCTCTTGGGAACGTGGCGCCAATGAGAATATGAATGGACTAATCCGCCAGTTCTTTCCAAAGAAGATGAGTCTTAAATTCATCCCTGAAAAACTTATCCAGAGGGCAAAGGATTTCCTAAATCACCGGCCACGGAAATGCCTCGGGTTCAAAACTCCTTTTGAAGTGTTCAATAATGAGTTACAATCGATTAACCCACCCGTTGCACTTCAAGGTTGAATCCGCCAAAGGTTGAGCGAGGAGCCGTTCAATTCAAACGCGGCCGTGTAATTGGCGTCAACTTTTGGGTTTGGTTAAGTTTCCATGAATTCGTTGGCGCCAACTTTAGAGTTGGTTTTGATTGTTGGTGTGAGCCAAAAGATTATTGAAAGTCAAAGTCAAAACCGCCCAACAAGTCGTATATGGACTCCTCCCGTATTGCAAGAGACTGAGCACAGATTTTTGGCAAGTAAGGATCGGTTGCAGTCGTATATCCGGCCTAAGGGTGGAACTAATATTACCCTTGGACTTCATGGAATCCGCCTACCGGGTGCCTATCGCTCAAATCGGCCTGTATGGCCAGTCTTGTTACCGGCGTGTCCCGATATCGGTCCGACCTGTTGCCATGATCGTGATAGTCTCTCTCGCAAACCTTGGGATTACAGTCTTTTATAGGGGCCACGCGGAAGGACGGACAGGGAGTCCGTCCTGGAGAGTGGCCGTCCTTGGTGATTAGTGAAGCAAAAGGGACAACTAAGCTCCTGTAGCAGGAGTTGCTGCGAAATTGCCGTCGAAGGAACGCCGATGGCGTACGACGGAGAAGGCAATACGCGCGAGTTTATTGGCCAAAGCGCAAACGGCCTTATTCGCGCCGCGTTTCTCGGCCAGGGAGATGACCCAGCGCTGGAGACGGGTCAAGGGCTTTCGTCCGAGAGAGGCTTGACGCTGAGCGGCGTAGAGGACGGCACGAGCGCCGTGGGTGAGCAGCATCCGCAAATAGGGGTCGCCCCGTTTGCTGACGGAACCGAGACGGCGGCGCTGACCGCTGCTGGATTCGCGCGGAGTAAGGCCGAGCCATGCGGCGAGATGACGGCCGTTACGGAACTGGGTAAAATCGCCGACAGCGGCGACCAGTGCGGTGGCGATGAGGAGGCCGATGCCGGGAATGGTCAGCAGTTGCTGGACGGTAGGCATGGTTTTGTCCTGAGTCTGGAGTTGGGTTTCCAGGGTATCGATCCGGTTTTCAAGGTCGCGGATCTCTTCGATGATCGCGACCAAGGACGAACGCAGGGCTGGCGGCACGGGATTGTCGGTCTCGGCGAGGATTTCCCGTACCCGTTGCACGGCGACGTTGGGGCCTTGGGGCAAAACGATGCCGAACTCTCGCAAGAGACCACGCAACGCATTGATGCGGGCGGTGCGGGTACCCATCCAGCCGCTACGGACCCGATGCAGTCCCTGGAGCGCCTGTTGTTCCTCGGACTTGACCGGGACCGGCAGGATTTGGTCGTTGCGGTCAGCTTCGAGTAAGGCCGCAGCATCGGCGCGATCGGTTTTGTTGCGACGCACATAGGGCCGCACATACTGAGGCGGTAGGAGTTTCACGGTGTGGCCTTGGCGCTGGAAGGTGCGTGCCCAGTAGTGGGCCGAGCCGCAAGCTTCCATGACGATCCGGCAAGGCGGACGGTTGGCGAAAAACTGGGCAAAGGCTTCCCGCGACAAACGCTTGCGCTCAATGATGCGCCCCTGATCATTAGCGATGGCCAGCTCGAAAACGGTCTTGGCCAGGTCAACGGCGACGGTAGTGGTGGTAGCGTTCATGTTTCGGACTCCTCTCATTCGTTGAATGGAAGCGGTATTCCTCCATTCTGGCACTTTCGATGCCGTGTAGAGTGGGAGGAGTCCATATCATCACTCAACCGGACGCGCGCTCTAGGGCTGGTTCTGAAAGGTTTGAGGTTGTAACGCGCGCGCCGGTTAGCTTGTCGTTAGACACCGAAATCGAGATGATGGAGCCGCTTCATAAATTAAAAGATAGTATCGTTATCATTAGGCGACACCGCAGAGGAAATCATGCCTTCAATATCAGCGTTCTATGGGATCATAATTTACATGTATTTCATGGATAACAAACAACATAAACTCCCTCATATTCATGTCACATACTCTGGAGATGAAGTCATAATATCAATTCCAGATGGAAATGTTATTGAAGGAATTATACCTTCTTCGAAACTAAAATTAGTTCAAGCATGGACAGAAATACATAAAGAAGAGCTTATGGCTAACTGGGAGTTGGCAGTATCAGGTGAACAACCTTACAGAATAGATCCATTGAGATAAGAAATGAATCCAAGAGTAAAACAGGTGTCAGTTTTAAGTGATTACAAATTGTTCCTTGTGTTTACCAATGGCGAGCAAGGTACTTATGATTGCTCTAATTTGCTCCAGTTTGGCATATTTAAAGAATTTAGAAACATGGCTTATTTCAAGCAGGTTAAAGTAATTGATGGAACTGTTGCGTGGCCACATGAACAAGATATTTGTCCTGATACGCTTTATTTGGATTCAATAAAAGAAAAATCCAACATATGCTCCAGTCAACCGTTCGCGGTGGCTGAGGCGTTGCGCAATCGGTCAGTTCGGAGCGGTTAGTTTCCGACTTGGCGAGGTCGGTTAGTTCGGAGCGGTTGAATCTTGGTTCAGCGTTGTTAGGAATTGCCAGGTGGTCTTAAATTCAATGCCAGCGTTGTAAGGCGAGAATTGAGTCTTTGGCTGGTAAAGAATTTAGCAAAGGTTTTAGTAATTGGTTAACTTATTGTTTTTTAAAGTCAAAGGCGTCTAAGGCGGGTAGCCGCCCCGCCTTACGGCGGGGAG
>CAUYTY010000182.1 GCA_963575655.1 Gammaproteobacteria bacterium
GGGGGGGGGGGGGGGCCCCCCCCCCCCCCCCCCTTGGGGGGGGGGGGGGGGGGGGGGGGGGGGGCAAGTAGGTGGCAACTTGGGTTACCTAACCCAAGTTGCCACCTATGTGGTGAGAAACGAAAAAGCCCCTCTCCCTGAGGGAGAGGGGAGAAAGGCGCGCTAGGTAGCAACTTGGGTTACCTATGTCCCTGGTCTATACCCTCCTGGAGGGAGGGGCGAAAAGCGTGCTAGCTAGCAACTTGGGTTAGGATAACGAAGGCAGCTAACGAGGATCTGCCGGGACGACCATCAAGGCCATTAAACTACTTGTGGAATCAAAGGCCCATGAAATTGCGCTATCTTCTCGCCGCTGTCGTTGCTTGGTTGTGGGTTATTCCGGGGCCAGCAGCCGACCCTGCGTCTCTCCAACCTGCTGTGCCTTCTTCTTCCGTCCAACATTCCCTGAAAGAGGGATTAGACGCCTACCGGCAAGGACAATTCCGTCGAGCCCTCGTCATACTCCAACCTTTTGCCGAAGGTGGTGATGCCCAGGCTCAGTTCGCCCTGGCAATGATGTACAGCAGCGGCAGCGGTGTAGAACTCGACGAATACCAAGCGGCCCATTGGTTCGAATTGGCCGCTACTCAAGATCATCGAGATGCGGCGTATTTTCTGGCGCAACTCTACGAACAGGGTTGGGGAGCTACACGTTCTCCGACTTTGGCCCTCCGTTGGTATCAGCGTTGCGCAGACCTAGCGGACCTGCGTTGTCGGACCCGTCTTGCACAATTTAGCGGGGAGGGACTGGGTTTAACCCCAGCTAAGGTCCAGGTTATCGCTACCGAAGCCACGATAATTTCTCCATCGGTACCCCATCCTCCCGCATCGGTAGCGCTTGGACCCAAGGCCGCTGAACCGGTAGTGTCTGGATCTGGGGCCACCGAACCGGCAGCACTTGGACCCAAGATCGCCGAATCGGTCGCGTCTGGACCCAAGGCTGCCGAACCAGTTACCCCTAACCCCAAAACCGCCGAACCGGTTGCTCCCGGTCTCAAGGCTGCCGAATTGGTTGCGCTCGGACCCAAGACCGCAGAATTGGCTCCCCCTTTTCCGGTAGCAATTAACGTTGAACCCCGTGAATCTGTTCCTTCTCCAGCGGTCGTAGCGGAAAGATCTGATGCCAAGCCTGTAGCGTCACCCGTAACGCTAGTGTTGCCACCCACCTCCCCTGCGATCGAATCCAATGAACCCGCCCCAGTCGTAGCGGCGGAGCTTCTCGGGGAGGATTGGATTCGTACCCAGAAACCTAACAATTACACCCTTCAGATCCTAACCAGCCCCCTGGAACGAGACATCCGTACCTTTGTTCGCAAGCATGATCTGAAGGGAGACTTTGCCATGGTGCCAGAATTACGGCAGGGACGGATTTGGTACAACCTTCTCTACGGATCCTACAAAACTGCAAGCATCGCCAACAAAGCGCGCACGACCCTACCTCCCGAGGCGGTTAAGAATGGCGCATGGGGGCGGCGATTCCGTGACCTACTACGCATAGCTCCCCCCCAGGAAAAATTGTTACCTGCTCAAGATAAACCAATTCAGTGAATAAGCGGTTTGAGGGCATAGTCACAAGTCCCCGACACGGCGAAGCGTCGTAAATAGATCAAAGAGGGATGGGCATTGTTGAGAGTTTCCAAGAAGAACGGCGATTGGTTGGTTTTGATGTAAAGGCCTTTGAGTATGTCTAATGGCTACGATTCGTCTAGATCTGGCCTGTCTGTCCGATTGGCGCCTGCCTATATTCTTCATCGTCGTCCCTATCGTGACACGAGCCTCCTAATTGAGGCGTTTACTGCTCGTCATGGGCGGGTGGGATTGGTGGAACGCGGCCGAGGGCGGGGAGGTGCCATTCATCAAGGGGTGGTGCTACAACCCTTCTGGCCGCTGTTGCTGTCTTTTTCTGGACGAGGGGAACTGGCTACTCTCGGGAGTTGTGAACCGGATGGTCCACCGCTACCTTTGATTGGCGGGGCGTTGTTGTGTGGTTTCTACTTAAACGAGCTGTTAATGCGCCTGCTTCCGCGTCAGGCCCCCCACACCAGCCTGTTTCATTTTTATCACGATGCGCTTACCCGTCTCGCTCAACACGAAGATGAATTTCGGGTATTACGACTGTTCGAAGTGGCGCTATTGCGGGAGCTAGGCTACGGTCTACTCCTAGAACGCGACGCAGAAAAAGATCAGCCGCTAAATCCAGAGATGCGTTATCGCTACGTCTTGGATCGAGGTCCATTCCCTACCTTCCTAGAAGATACCTGTGACCTAGCCATTCAGGGCCGCACTCTTTTAGAATTAGGGCGCGGTGAATTGTCTGATGCCACGGCTCGCTCCGAAGCCAAGCGTTTAACCAGGGCGGCCCTCGCCCTCCACTTGGGGAATCGTCCGCTCCATAGCCGCAATCTCTATGCTGATTACCTACGTCTGAGCAATAACCAATAGATCGTCAGACCTTATCGGAAACCATAAACTTTATTTCCGGCCTCCCCCCGAATAATGGTGGGAAACTTCAATGATAATAGCTCCATACGATTCTGATATTATCGCCTGGGCGCAACAGCAAACGGGGTTTTTGCGTTCCGGTCAGTTTACGCTTTTGAATATTGAGCACATTGCTGAAGAGATTGAAGACGCGGGCAAAAGTAAACAGCGCGAACTGGAAAATCGTCTTGAAGTACTTTTGATGCATCTTATCAAATGGCAATATCAACCTAATATTCAAGGGCAAAGCTGGCGTTTGATGATTATGGAGCAACGTCGCAGGGTGGCCGGCATTGAGAAGAACCCGCGTTTGTCGGCGCGCATCCCAGAAATTTTCCAGGAAATCTATGACGATGCGCGTTTTAGTGCGATGAAGGAAACGGATTTAGACATAGAAATGTTTTCTGAGTTATGCCCTTGAAGTTTTGAGCAGGTCATGGATTCTGATTTTTGGCCGGGTGACTAGCCTGGTATTGCCGAAGAAATGAGACCAAGCTTTGCCTTTTTACATTGGGACATTTGGCACCTTCAGGTCATGGTGAATCTTCCTGCCGCGTAGCGGAAAACAGACTGTGGCGTGAAATAACTCAATGGCGCAATGAATGTCCTGTGTTATCGATTGGTGAGTGGTTGTTCTGGATGCAGTAGTACCTAACCCAAGTTGCCATCTATTCAAAATTCGGGATCGCATCCAATCGTCCCCCCTCAATCCCCCCGTAAACGGGGGGAGGTCTGCGGCCTACTCCCTCCCCGTTTACGGGGAGGGCTGGGGAGGGGGTAAGTAGGTGGCAACTTGGGTTACCTAGAAAACTTTTGGCGTTCACAGAGAATCAGCATGTCGAGGAGACATAATGAGTGAGAATGGGATTGGTATCCTCTTAGGGGTCAACATTGACCATGTGGCCACCCTCCGTCAGGTACGTGGTACGCTTTATCCGGCCCCGCTCTTGGCAGGACTAGAGGCTGAGCAAGCGGGGGCGGATGCCATTACTTTGCATCTAAGGGAGGATCGGCGTCACATCCAAAAACAGGACGTAGAGATGTTACGCCAGGTGCTGGTGACGCGAATGAATCTGGAAATGGCGGTAACCGACGAAATGGTAGCCTACGCCTGTCGGATCCGACCCGCCGATTGTTGCTTGGTACCAGAACGACGCGAAGAGTTGACTACCGAAGGGGGATTGGATGTGGTTGCTAGCCTATCCCGAGTACGCACCGCGTGCGCACTTTTGATGCAGTCGGGAATACGGGTCTCGCTATTTATCGACCCTGACCCACGACAGGTGGACGCTGCGTTGGAAGTCGGGGCACCGGTCGTGGAAATTCATACGGGTTGCTATGCCGATGCAACCCATGGAGTGGCCCGCGAGAATGAATATCGTCGGGTCCTGGAAGCCGCTCGCTATGCCCGAGCGGCGGGATTACAGGTAAATGCCGGTCATGGCCTTAATTATCAAAACGTCGATGCCATTGCCGCCATTCCCGAGGTTACCGAACTCAATATTGGTCATGCCATCATCTCCCGCGCCTTATTTATTGGGCTGCATGAGGCAATACGAGAGATGAAGCGACTCATGCGTGAGGCGCGACCTGCTCATTCCACAAATTCCTGAACGTTGACTAAGGCTCCGCATCCCGGGACCTATTTAAAAGTGTTCCGGGAACCTGCCTGACTTTATTGTCGACTCAATCGCTATCTCTGAGAGATTAGAAAATCAAAAGAACTTTTCCCTTATACAAAAAGAAGAATTCTTATTTTCTGGTCGACTAATACTACCAGAGAAAGTCAGGCAGGCCCCTCGGAAAGGTAGATGAACGCGATCGAACGGACCTGCGTCAATTGTTCTTAGCGCCCTGTGCCACCCAATTATGAATAACGGTAGCGTCCTTTTCAGGCAATGGGCCTTTGCCATGGGGCATCCTGATCCGTGGATCGACTTTTCCTTCGACGGTGCGGACCAGGGTACTGCCAGTGGCGTCGCCGGGTTTGATCACGGGACCAAACTTTGTTCCCTTCATTAGGTCGTTATAACTTTCCATGCTGAACATGTTTTGGGCATAGCCCTTGCCGGGGGGGTGCTGGGCGTTACCCGGTGTATGGCACTCCAGGCAATATGCAGTGAGGATAGGGCGCACATCTTTGCTGTAGCTCACCTCGGATGGCGCCGGGGTGCAACCTACAAGCCACACGCACGCCATCAACGTGGAGCTCAACACCAGTCTGGTACGCATCAGTGTCTCCTGAAAGTTCGGATAGGGGGGTAGTGGTGCGGCCACGATGGCCGGGTGCGGCACGAGCCGGTGAGGGATAGCTTACCTTGCGAGCTACCTACAGCAGCCTCCCCCACGCGAGTCCTCGCAATACTCAACTAAGGCGGCGGAGTGTATCAGATCCTCGCGACCCTCTGAAAACGTATGGTAGTCTCTACTCTCTAGTCAATCACCCTGGGCTAAAGCCAGGGGCTTGTGAAAGCAAGCCCGAGATTGACCAGCCTTAGTCCGGGAAATCGGACTACGTTGCAACGAAGTACAAGACTCACCTTGGGGCGCTTCCTCAACTCCAAGCTCTGAAAGCAGCAGAAGCAGACACGCGACGGGTACGCACGAAACGGTCTGCTGCAAGGTTCGCAAGAATCGAAGCTGCGTTGCAACATTGGCGAGGGGAGCCACACCGTAAGGTGTGCGTCACTAGGCCCTTACGGGCTGACAGCCGGGAAAGACCGGCAACTTTAAAGATTTTGCTATCCAATGGGGCGGAAAAAAACCGTCCCCTTTCCTCCCCGCCCTCAAGGGCGGGGTTTCTCGGGGACACTGATGATCGATAGCACCTACGCTACACCCCATCCTTCCACCCACGCCACATTGTTAATATCAGTTGCACAGTGATGAATTATTCCACTATCGAAGAAACCGTTGGCAACACCCCTCTGGTACTGCTACGTCGCCTGTCGGGGACAACCTCCAATCGCGTCCTGCTCAAGCTGGAAGGTAACAATCCGGCAGGTTCCGTAAAAGATCGACCGGCCCTGTCCATGATCCGACATGCCGAGGAGCGCGGTGAGATCCACCCTGGTGATACGCTCATCGAGCCCACCAGTGGCAACACCGGCATTGCCTTGGCGATGGCTGCAGCCATTCGTGGCTATCGAATGATCCTCGTTATGCCCGAGCACATGAGCGTCGAACGTCGCGCCCTCATGCGTTCCTTCGGCGCCGAGATCCTGCTAACGCCGCAATCGGGGGGTATGGAGGCCGCCATCGACTTGGCGCGGGCGTTAGTTGCCGAGGGAAAGGGGCGATTCCTGGATCAGTTCTCTAATCCTGACAATCCGCTGGCCCACTACGAGGGAACGGGTCCAGAGATCTGGCGCGATACGGGGGGGAGCGTTACCCACTTTGTAAGTAGCATGGGTACCACCGGGACCATCATGGGTACCTCGCGCTACCTCAAGGAGTGCAATCCTGCCATCCAGATTATCGGGGTCCAACCCACAGATGGCTCACAGATTCCCGGCATTCGTCGTTGGCCCGTGGAATATCTGCCTCGTATCTACGACCCAACCCGAATAGACCGCATCATCGATGCGAGCCAGCTGGAAGCGGAGGAGACCTCGCGGGCATTGGCGGCTCAGGAAGGGATCTTCGTGGGAATATCTTCGGGCGGAGCCTGCGCGGTCGCGCTACGTCTTGCGTTGGAAGTAGAACATGCGGTCATTGTCGTTATCGCCTGTGACCGTGGTGACCGTTATCTATCCACTGGTGTCTATCCTGCCTAAATTCCGATATGAACATTCTAGTTTTCGATATCGAGACCATTCCCGACGTTGATGTCGGACGTCGGATCTACGGCCTAGAGGGTATGGATGATACTTCCGTCGCTGAGGCCATGTATGCCAAACGTCGCGCCGACAATAATGGTGGTGGTGATTTTCTTCGGCATCATCTCCATCGCGTCGCGGCTATCTCGGTGCTATTACGCCACGATACCGACAAGCTTCGCGTAGATTCCTTGGGAGATCCGGATAGCTCTGAGCGCGAATTGGTGAGTCGCTTCTTTGACCTACTTGGACGTTACAAGAATCCGACCCTGGTATCGTGGAACGGTTCCGGTTTCGATCTCCCGGTATTGCACTACCGAGCGCTCAAGCACTCTGTGGTGGCCGCAAGCTATTGGGATCAAGGAGAAAAAGATCAGGCATTTCGCTGGAACAACTACATCAACCGTTACCACATGCGTCATACGGATATGATGGATCTATTCGCTCTCTACCAATCGCGGGCCTACGCCCCTCTGGACGATGTGGCTATTTTATTAGGTCTACCTGGTAAAATGGGTATAGGTGGCAACAAAGTATGGGAATCCTACCAGGCGGGAGATATTGTTGGAATTCGTAATTATTGCGAGGTCGATGTCCTCAATACCTATCTGATCTATTTGCGTTTTGAATTGATGCGTGGACATCTTGATGCAGAGGACCATCAACGGGAGTGTCAGCGCCTACACAACTACCTCGCGGCAAATAATCATCCTCACTTACGAGAATTTCTTAGTGCCTGGGATGAGGCAAGTGGGTAATCGTCGAGTGGTCTGATGAATTTAATTGTGGATGAAATCCACGATTAAATTCATCAGGTCACCACACTGCAAGAAGGAATACGCGCGCGACTGATCACTCTCGTGACAATGAAGACTCAATGAGTCTGATCGAATTTCGGCTGATCCAACCAAAGCGGACCAGCAATTCCGCGTCGATATTCTTCCAAAGCGCTGGGTGACGAGGTGACACGCAAATCACTAAAACTGCCATCCTCGTTTTGCCAATGTTCATGCCAGAAGACCGCTGCCTTGATACGGGAATAATGAGAGGTTATTAACGCCAGAGCATCATGGATGTATTGTGCCTTGCTGCCAGACTTCGGGTATTCGCCGATTCCCCACTCGGCAAGAATTACTGGTTTGGTGGAGTCAACACTGGCAATTTCCTGATAGGGATAGTCCATGGCCTCGGCTGGGGAGACCCAATTCTCATCAGAAAATTGTTTTCCGTAGGCGCTCATCCCTAACCAGTCCACATAATCGGGGCCAGGATAATATTCAGTCACGCGATTCCAGGGAGCTTGAGGCACGCTGTAGCCGTTGGTCTGGAATACCCACGAGATATTCATAGCACCACGGGCGCGTACCCGATCCACCACATAGCGGTAGGCATGTTTGTAAGTCTCCGGGCCAAGATATCCCTGCTGTCCCTTGACCTGCTTACCCGCACCATGAAAAAAACCCGACCAAGGAAACCACTGACCATTCATTTCCAATCCCCAGGCCACTAACATAGGTTGCCCATAGGCTTTGGCGGCATCTGCCCAACGATCAATATAGGTATCAAATTTCCCGGAGAGAATGACATATAGATTAATACGATTGCGGGGGGGGGTACGTCCTTGCTCTGGATGTGCCTCCTCATAGGGTTGATCCCAGGGAGACCAAAATATCAGAGGAACGGCGCCGCGAGCGGCAACGGTACGTAGTTGCCCTAGGGGAAAGGAACGTTGCCCCCAATAGCTGGAGAAGGCCACCACCGCCAGACGTTTACCTACGAGCGTCTCGAAATTTGAGAGGCCCTCAGCGGTAACATCGTCTTCGGTCTCACCAAATTCGACATAGGCCCCCGTATAAACACCAATCTCGGGAACGGCAAGGCGGTTCAGGGCGGCACATACATTGCCGATACCTAATCCTCCGCCAAGCCCTAGAGAAATAAACAAAATAATCCGATAGGTGTAACTATTACAACTAAGGAAACGAACGATCATTGATTTATTGTCCAGGAGAATTAGCAACACGATATTACCGTGTCGCTTACGCGGTGGATGTTAGGCGATTATTCGCCAACAATCTTGGCTACAGATGATAGAGTTTTTTGCTTACCAGTTCAATGGATGCGTTAATTGGCAGATTACGGGCCTTCTCACACAACACCACTGACCAATAGGTAAGAGGCGTGGGTGCTGAGTCACGGTGGTCCCAAAATAACCTACGGCTCAATTCAACCATCCTTCCTGCAAGGATTGCTAGCATCCAAATACCATGGAGGGCTTGGTTAGTGGCTTACGGTCCGATGATCTAGATTCTGGCAATGCCTACCAGAATGGCGATTTAACTGTTCGCGAGGTGGTGACTTGGTTTATTGATAATAGGGAGTGACGCGCATCAAATGATTAGAAATCGCTTTCTGGGCACCACGGTTGAATTGGTTTAACATCAGGTAGATATTCCCGTATTGATTATCCGAGGGGGTAACCAATTCTGCTCGAGAATCAGATCCAAGACGATGCGTTCTCGGGAACGAGCATTAAATACGTTGGAAAAAACTGGATTGTCAAGATAAAATACACTCATAGTTTGCTATTTATTCGCACTTTGAACAAGTTGCCAACCCTAAGCGTATGACGGATACTCACGGGATCGTGAGGCCTGGAGGAGTTGTCTGCTGCGATGCAATCCGTACAAAACTCCCTGTATATGAGGGAAATCGTTAAGACTGACGAAGCCACCCCCAGGCCAGGCAGCCTCGATGAAGTAGGAACCAAACGCCGCTTGTCCATTGGGGCAGACGGGTAGGTTTCGGCGTAATGGTCCATCCAGTCACCCGAATGGAGAGTATGGTGGTCAACGAAAGTAAGGACAGCGGGTTTGAAGGTCTAAAGGTGATGGTAATCGATGATAGTAAGACCATTCGCCGAACCGCCGAGATCCTGCTCAAAAACGTCGGTTGCGAAGTCATCGTCGCGGGAGATGGTTTCGAGGCGCTGGCCAAAGTTGCCGACCACCACCCCGATGTTATCTTCGTCGATATTATGATGCCGCGTCTGGATGGCTATCAGACGACGGCGCTCATCAAGCGCAACAGCCAGTTCAGTAACACACCGGTGATTATGCTGTCCAGCAAAGACGGTATCTTCGACCGGGCTCGAGGCAGAATCGTGGGCTGCGAGGAATATCTGACCAAGCCCTTCACTAAGGAAGACCTGCTGGGTGCCATCAAACGGCATGTAATCAGCGTCGCCAAGGCTTCGGTATCATCAGGTACTACGGGGGATTAGGCATGGCACACGTCCTTATTGTGGATGACTCTCCCACAGAGGTGTATATCCTGAAGACCATGCTGGAACGGCATGGGCATCGTACCTCCGCTGCCGGTAACGGTACTGAGGCGGTGGCCTTGGCCCACCAGGAGCATCCCGATGTGGTGCTGATGGATATCGTGATGCCGGGCATCAGTGGTTTTCAGGCAACGCGTTTGCTCAACAAGGACCCCGCCACCTCCTCGATCCCCGTCATTGTGGTCACTACCAAGGACCAGGAGGCCGATAAGGTGTGGGCTTTACGCCAAGGTGCGCGAGACTACATTACTAAGCCAGTGATCGAAAACGATCTGCTTGCAAAAATCCAAACCGCCCTCGGCGGTTAGTCGGAAACGGAAGGCACGCCGTGGACCGTTCATCCCCTTTTGCGTTACTCCATGAGATCGAGTCTCGTGCTCGTACCCACGCCCGAGGTCTACCAAGTCGGGCAGTGGGCAAAACGACTTGGTCGGGGATCGTCTTTCGTCTGGGTACCCGAGAGTTAGTTACTCCGCTTGGCGAGGTTAACGAGGTATTGGCCTATCCCACGCTCTCGCGGGTACCTGGTACTCAGTCGTGGGTGAAGGGGATCGCCAACTTTCGCGGTAATCTTCTCCCGGTCATGGACCTGCGTGCCCTATTAGAGGGTACCCCCGTTGCCCGCGACCGCCGTAACCGGGTCTTGGTGGTCAACCACAAGGGGATTTTCGCCGGATTGTTGGTAGATGAAGTTATTGGTCTCCGCCATTTTCAACAGGAAGAGCGTAGCCCACTTCCTCCCGCAATAGAGACCTCAATGGCGCTCTACTTTCGGGGTGGATTTGAACGAAACGGGCGATATACCCCAGTGTTCGGACTGCACGCCCTTGCGGAAAGTCAGGAGTTTATGCAGGTGGCAGCGTAGTCGATGATTGCAACGTTAGCGTTGTAAGTTGAGTATGGTGTTCCGGGTTAGTAAAAATTTTTGAAATTGCTTGACCTGCTGTTATTGAAAATAAAAACATCCCAACCAGCGATTCGAATAACCGTTACGCTCGAGGATGTTTCCTTAAGTGATTTAAGATTTCAATGCGCAACCCCGGTTTAGTTTGTCGAGATCCCTCCATTATAATCAGGTGGCCGGACCCTGCCATGGGGGAAGGATGGAAGTCAAGAATCTCTCGACCCTATCGGGATCTAGGGGCTTGTGAGGCAAAACTCATAAGCACCCACTTGACCAGCCTAAGTCCAAAGCATCGGACTACGTTGCGACGAAGTACAAGACTCACCTTGGGGCGCTTCCTCAATCCCAGGCTCTGAAAGCGGCGGATGCAGACAACCCGGAGGTGGGACGAAACGGTCCGTCGCAAGGTTCAAGACATCGAACCAAAGCTGCGTTGCAACATTGGCGAGGAGAGCCACACCGAAAGGTGTGTGTCACTTGGTCAGTGAGGGCTGACAGCCGGGAAAGACTGGCACCTAATTTAGGCTAAAGCCGCTGGTTTCAGCACCAAAGACAGTGTTTTCTCCCCTCGACCCTTTGGAATCGAAGGGTATCCACGCCGAGGATCTATGAAAGAAAAGATTGCACAGACCAGGAAAATGGGAACGACCACCAGCCAACCCCTAATCCTTGTATTAATAGTGGTCGTGTTAGCGTTGACCGGGGTCAACTTCTATTACGTAGCCGTCAACGAAGGTTACGACGAGCAGTATCGAAATCTGGCCGCCGACCAACGGTTACTCACCCAGCGCCTAGCCAAGGCGGCGCAAGGGGTAGCCACCAATGGGGGAGGGGAGGCCTTCACCCTGCTCCGGGATAGCCGTGCGCGTTTCGAGCGTAGCCTTGACCTGTTGGAGAAAGGGAATGATGCCACCGGGCTACCGCCAACCCCTGCGGCTGCGGAGCAGGAATTCGAGGCCGTCAAGCGTCGTTGGATGCAGGCACGTAAGAGTGCCGATCTGATCCTGGCCAGTGCCCAAGACCTTCAGGCCCTGCGCGATCTCGCTGCGCAGATCCAGGATCAGGTCGTACCCGAGACGATCCGCCGGACGGAGGATCTGATCATGGTGTTGGTGGAGAAGAGCGCGCCTTCGACACTTATCAACCTCACGGGTCGCCAACGTGTACTTGTCCAACGCATTGCCAACCGCATCGACCGCGTATTGTTGGTAGGTGGGGCTGCCGCTGCGCGGGCTATCGACGAATCTCGACGTGATATGACGTTGTTCACCCGAGTTATCGATGGCCTTCAAAAGGGCGATGAACTGCTCCAAGTCAAACCCTTCCAGGACCCCGAAGCCCGCGACAAACTGGCCTCCTTGGCCAAACAGGCCGAGGTACTTAAAGACCTCGTCGATCGTTTTTTGGAAAAGAAAAACACTCTGTTCAGGATTCAAGACGCTACAACTCAGATCGCTGAACAGAGCGAACTCCTCATGGGAGACTGTTCCAAACTGCTCGACGCCTACGGTCGGCTTGCTGGTACCCGTTTTATCTCCCCGTTGATTGGCTATCTGTTGGCAGGGATTGTCCTCATTCTGTTGGTGTGGATCGGTACCAGCCTGTTGCGTGATGTCCGCCATCGCCAGTTGGAGAGTGAAAAACAACAACAGGCTGCTGCCAACACCAGCCGTCGCAACCAGGAGGCGATTCTGCGGTTGCTGGATGAGATTACTAACCTAGCGGATGGTGACCTCACCGTACACGCTACCGTAAGCGAGGATTTTACCGGGGCCATCGCCGACTCTATCAACTACGCGGTAGACGCTTTGCGTGACCTGGTCGCGGCCATCAATACCACCACCGTTCAGGTATCGGGCGCCGCCCAGGAGACCCAGGCCACGGCGATGCACCTTGCCGAGGCCAGTGAGCACCAAGCCCAGGAAATTCGGCGTGCTAGCGCTACGGTCGACGCCATGGCCCACGCCATGGAGCAGATGGCAACCAAGGCCGATGATGCCGTGGTCGTAGCCCAGAACTCGGTACGTACGGCCAAGCAGGGTGCCGAGGCCGTGCGTGACACCATCAAGGGGATGGGGGCCATCCGCGACCAGATCCAGGAAACCTCAAAACGTATCAAACGCCTTGGTGAATCGTCCCAAGAGATCGGTGAGATCCTGGCGCTTATCAACGATATCTCGGACCAGACCAATATCCTGGCGCTCAATGCCGCGATCCAAGCGGCTATGGCCGGCGAGGCCGGACGTGGCTTTGCCGTCGTCGCCGATGAGGTACAGCGCCTTGCGGAACGCGCCGGAAACGCCACCAAGCAGATTGATGCCCTGGTGCGAACCATCCAAAGCGATACCAACGAGACCGTAATCTCCATGGAAGAAACCACCACTGACGTGGTGCGTGGGGCCAAACTCGCCGAGGATGCGGGGAGTGCCCTCTCTGAAATCGACAACGTCTCGGGTCAGCTTGCCGAACTTATCCACCACATCTCTCAATCCGCTCAGGGACAGGTTCGTAGCGCTGTCCATATCTCGGAGACAATGAACGTCATCCAGGAGATCACGACCCAGACCTCGGCGGGTACTCAGGATACCGCCGCGTCCATTGGTCACTTGGCAGATCTCTCCAATGAATTACGACGATCGGTGGCTGGTTTCAAACTGCCGGCGCGCGGATAAGAATTAAAAGAGAAAGACCAGAAGCTCAATATCAAACGATTAATAATTTTCTTTTTAACCAAAAGGAAAATTACTAATCTTTTGTTGTTGAACTTCTGGTCTTTGGTGTAGCTCTTTTGTGTTCTTTTTTCTTATTCTTATCCGACCTTTACTCTATTGACTACAATCTTTTCCCGAGGGGAACGGAACGCCATGAACGTAAGTTCCAGGGCCACAGAGCGTACCCCCCTGAGCTGGGTCAAGGGCGAGATCGACCAGACCCTCAACCGAGCCCAGACGGCCCTTGAGGCCTACGCAGAAAACCCGACCGCGATTCATTCCCTGCGGACCTGTAGCGGTTGCCTCCACGAAGTTACTGGCACCCTGCGCATTGTGGAGGTGCAGGGGGGCATTCTGCTCTCGGAGGAAATGGAACAACTCGTTGCCGCGCTCATCGCGGGGAGTGTTGATTCTGGTGCTGCGGAGGTCCTGATGCGAGTCCTCCTTCAGCTTCCTGACTATTTGGAACGCCTGCAGAATGGTGGTCGCGACCTCCCCATCGCGCTCCTACCCCTCCTCAACGAATTGCGAGCGGTTCGCAATGAAGCTCTTCTCTCCGAGGACCTTGTTTTCTTTCCCGACCTTAGAGCTGTCCCCGCTTTTCCCCTCCCTGCTCCAGCTTTCGGTGGTGTAGAAAGCATCGCGCGACGAGCGCGTTCCCTGTTTCAGTCGGGATTGGCGGCGTGGTACCGCAATTCTGAGGATCGAGAGGCCTTGCGTCGCTTGGGCCAGGCCATGGATCAGCTTCGTGCTACCGCAACCCAGCCTGAGACTACGCGCCTGTGGTGGGTCGGGGCGGGATTGATCGAGGCGGTACAAGACAAAGGTGTTGATGTTGCTCCCGCGCGGGCACTGCTCGGCAAACTGGAGCGTCAGATCAAACGCCTCATCGATAAAGGTGAGGATGGGATCGTTCTGGATCTACCCGCACCACTGATTCGGCAGATCCTTTATCACATTGCGCGCTCGCGCTCCCACGGGGCATTGGTCGAGGAATTACAGGAATCTTTTCGCCTCGACGAGGCTCTGCCAAACGAATCGGATTTAGCGGCTATCCGGGATAGCCTACGGGGGGCCAACCGCGCCGTTATGGCGACCGTTTCCATCGCCCTGCACGAAGATCTCACCGGGGTGATGGATTCCTTGGACCTTTTCGTGCGGCGGCGGGACCACAAACTCGCGAATCTACAACCGTTGATCGAACGGATTCGTCAGATCGCGGGCACCCTGGCGGTGATTGACCAGGAAGTGGCTCGTAGCGAATTACTGGTGGTATCGGAAACCCTCACCCGCTTAATCGCGGGTGGCCAGACCCAAGCGGTGGTTGATGACGCCCTTTTGAGTCTGGCGGGTCGCTTGGTACAAGTGGAATCTACCCTAGCCAGTCTCGGTGGGGTCTCTCCGTCATCGGGTGAAGGCGCCCCGCCGAGTTTTTCTATTGATGATCGACATTTACATCAGGCAGTCATTAAGCAATCGCTTACGAGTTTGGCGCGCGCCAAAGAGGCTATTGCTACCTTTGTCCAGAATCCCACGCCAGAGGGATTAGAGGGTGCCCAGGTTGCGCTGAATGAGGTATCGGGGGGGCTGACGATCCTGGAGTTGGACCGTCCCAGCCATCTGGCAACCGCCTGCGCCCAGGTGCTGAAGTCACTCTCCCTGGCCAGTTCTTCGGACCAAAGGGACATCGGGGAGACGCACGATCGCTTGGCTGAGGCCATTGCCGCCTTGGAATTCTATCTGGAGGAGCAGGTTCGTTCTCTCTCCGGTGAATCCTTTCTGGCGCAGGGTGAGGCGGCGTTGGCCGCATTGCCATCGTTGGTGGTGGTGCCATCGCCCTTGCCCTCGGTGGAGCAGGCACCTCTGGTCGAGGAGGCTGTTGTATCATCGGTCGTGGAGTGGGAATCCCCACAACCTCTACCTTGTGCGGTTGAGGTCGCGCTCGAGGATGCGATCGAGAATATTGACCTGAGTGCGTCTTTTCCCTATGCCGATCTACCTTCTCTGTGGGAAGGACTCGAAGAGTCCATCGATCTGTCGATCTCAACATTGGAATCTTCCCAGCATTCGCTCGTCACGGAAGAAGAAAAAGCGGTCGAGGATATGGAACTAATCCCGCTTGCCCCCCCGTCAGATCTTTCTCGCTCATGGGAAGGTGATGAATGGGAGATTCCGAGTCTACTCAACGAGGAATCTCCTCCACTCGCTACCCCCCCTCCTTCCTTCGTCGCGGATTCAACCCCGCAGAAATCAACGGTGGACGACGAGATATTGGAGGTGTTTGCGGAGGAGACCACCGAGGAAATGACGGTCCTCGACCGCCATCTCCCCCGGTTGCGAGCGGCCCTGTCCTCCTCAGAGGGTTTTGGCGGTAGAGAAAACGAGGAATCTTTACGTACGGTGCGCCGCTCCTTCCACACTCTCAAGGGGAGTGGTCGGATGGTAGGCGCCACGCGCCTGGGTGAACTGGCCTGGGCAGTGGAGAACCTGTTCAATCGGGTGATTGATGGCACCGTTGCAACCTCTCCCGACCTCCTGGATGTGGCGGAAGATGCTCGCTCGATCCTGCCCGATTTGGTCGAAGACTTTCGTACCGGTAGGTCCACGGCTAAGGGAGTAGAGGACATCGCCGAACATGCGTGGCGACTTGCCCACGCTGGACCTGCCGCTCCCGAAAAACTACTCCTTGAGACGGGCGAGTTTGTTACGCCACCAGAACATGCTCCTCCCGATTACCTCACTGTTGTTACAGAGGAAGAGATCCATCTCGAAGAAGACGCCGACGAAGAAATTACTCTCGTTGCAGATGATGCGCCTTCCGCGTTAGAGCTTCCCACCGACGATACCGTTACCCACCAGGAGGAAGAAGAACATCCCGCAGAGGGGAGTACCACATCATCGGCGCTGCCGATGCTGGATCCGATGCTGCTGGACCTGTTCAACACCGAGACCGAGGGTCACTTGGCGGTGGTGGAGGCCACTCTAGCAGCCTGCCGTGGTACGGGTACCTGCACCATCAGTGATTCTCTGCTGCGCGCCCTTCATACCCTTCAGGGTAGTGCCCGCATGGCCCAGATTGACGGGGTTGCCGTGCTCGGTCGCGCCTTGGAACACTATGTCAAGGCGCGGGCGGCCGCATTTCTCCCCCTAAATGAACCCTGCTTCCAGAGGATTGATGCGGGGGTGCTCCTGATCCGGAGCTGGCTCTCCGCACTCGCCGGTATTGGTCCGATCCCAGACATCAATTCTTGGCTGGTGGAGATCGACGCAGCTAAGGTGGTGCATTCCCCCCAGTCCCCACCATCGGTGAAACCGGCGGAATCGCAGGAATCGATCGAGTCGCCCGAGACTGTGGCAACGGAGGGGGTGATCCAACTGTTTCTGGAAGAGGCCGTCGAGACCCTCAAGACGGGTGAGAGCGTCGTATCGAAATGGCTGGTACAACCGACCGAGGTTACAGCCCTACAACCCCTTCGTCCGATTGTGAACGCCCTCGGTAGTGGCGCGGAACTCGCTGGTATTCCGGCGATCGCGACCTTGTGCCGTGCCTTGCACGACATTATCGATCGCGCCGTAGCCGAACCAGCCTTGCGTTGCGAAGCCACAGTACAGATCTTTTCCGAGGCGATTGAGCGCCTTTGGGTAATGTTGGAGGTGGTCCGTGATTACCAACCCATTGCCCCTCCCGATGATCTATGTACTGCTCTGGCCGGCCTGATCCAGGCGACTCATTCCCCGTCCGATGTCCAGGAGCAGCCGGCCATACCGACGGTAGTCATCGTCCCCGAGGTCGTACCACCGCCAGTCTCTCTCTCGTCTGTGGTCCCACCGACGCCTCTCCCTCCTGTAGCACGAGGAGAGCCGGAACGAAGTGATCTGATGGTCATGTTTTTGACCGAGTCGGAAGACCTCATGGGACACCTGGACAGCCTGCTCCAACAGTTGTCCATTACCCCGAGCAACGCCCTTCTGATGGGGGATCTACGTCGCATCCTCCATACCCTCAAGGGTGGTGCGCGCATGGTGGGTATCCAGGCGATTGCCGACCTCGCGCACGCCCTGGAATCCATGATCAACACGGTGGTGGACGGTCACCTACCGGCCACTCAGCGCCTGTTCGACCTGCTTCAGGTCGCCAGTGACCAATTATCGGAAATGCTCGACCAGGTGCGGGAAGGAGTCCCAGTGGAAGCGGCGATGGACCTCCACCGTCGCATCGAAAATTTGGTGACGCAACAACTGATCGACCTGGATGCACGTTCTATCCAGGTAATGAGTCAGATCGAGTCGTCGGATCCGGAGCGTCGTGCCGGTGAAGCAGATGGAAAATATCGAGAAGACAACGCGCCGGAGGGGAGAGAACGCCGCAAGGGGACGGTTGTTGCTCCTGTAAGAGAATTGTCCGCTCTTACGGTAGAAGAGGGGAGAGAGGGTGATATTGAGGTCGAGGGGGGCTCCCAGGATCGTCGAGCAGCCCCGCACATTGTTCAGGAACAGGTGCGGGTTGGAGCCGATCTGCTGAACCAATTGGTAAACCATGCCGCAGAGGTGAGCATTACTCGCTCGCGGGTGGATCAACAATTGGCGGGATTGCGTCATAGCCTCCATGAGATGGCCCAAACCGTGTCGCGCCTGCGTGACCAATGGCGCAAGCTGGAGATCGAGACGGAGGTTCAGATCCTCCATCACCATGAAGAATCGGGAAATCCCGACTTCGACCCACTGGAGTTAGACCGCTATTCGACCCTGCAACAACTCTCCCGTAGCCTAATGGAGAGTGTGTCCGACCTGTCGAGCCTCCATGGATTACTTACTGTGGCGACTCGTGATGCTGAAATGTTGCTCTTGCAGCAGTCGCGCATCACCAAGGAACTCCAGGAAGGATTGATGCGGACCCGGATGGTGCCTTTTGCCGGACTCGCCCAACGCCTGCGTCGGATCGTGCGCCAAACCGCACAAGAATTAAGTGTCCAAGCCGAGTTGCGTCTGGTGGGGGCAGATATCGAACTCGACCGTACCGTGCTCGACCGTATAGTGGCGCCTCTGGAGCACATGCTGCGCAATGCGATCAGTCATGGCCTTGAACCACCAGCCGAGCGTCGGAGTATCAGCAAGCCCGAAACTGGCTCGATTACTATCACCTTGCGTCGCGAGGGGCAGGAGGTTGTCATTCTGGCCCGTGACGATGGTCGTGGTTTGAACCTCGCCGCCATCCGTCGTAAGGCCGAGGAGCGCGGATTGCTTGCCCGTGGTACTCAATTGGCGGACAAGGAGGTAATGCAATTCATCCTGGAGCCCGGTTTTTCTACCGCAGGTCAGGTCACTCAGATCTCGGGCCGAGGGGTGGGAATGGATGTGGTGCGCAACGAGGTAAAACTACTCGGTGGGTCCCTATCTATCGATTCTGAGATGGGGCGTAGTACTACCTTCACCATCCGTCTACCGCTTACGTTGGCGGTCAGCAAGGCGTTGCTTGTCTACGTTCAGGGGGATCTATTCGCCATCCCGCTGATCACCATCCGGGCGGTGCTCCAGTTGTCCCATGAAGAGGCCAAATCGCTCTACGAAGTGCCTCGTCCGACCTTGATTCGTGGCGGAATAGATTACCAATTTATCCATGCCGCTGCCCTTTTGAACGCCACTTCTCCTCCGCGCCATCTTGCCCCTGGTGAGAAATTGCCGGTGTTGCTCTTCGGCATTGGCGATCTTAATACCGCTCTAGCCGTGGACAGTCTCCTCGGCGCACGTGAGATTGTGGTCAAATCGGTGGGGCCTCAACTCGGTCGGGTGCGTGAGATATCTGGGGCCACCATTCTTGGTGATGGTCGAGTCGTTCTCATTCTCGATATGGGGGCACTTATCCGCAAGAGTGTTGCTCTGCACGGGGCGCTGGCGTACGAGGCCCCGTCGAATCGAACAACCAAGGTCTCGGCAGTATCGGGGATATCGGTGTTGGTGGTGGACGATTCGATTACCGTTCGGAAAGTCACCGCCCGGCTTTTGGAGCGTCACCACATGACAGTATTCACCGCACGCGACGGTGTAGACGCGGTGGCTTTACTCCAGAAACAGATCCCTGATCTCATCCTCATGGATATTGAAATGCCACGGATGGATGGTTATGAATTGGCTACCTATGTCCGCGGTGAACCACGGTTGCGCAATATTCCGATTATCATGATCACCTCGCGTACTGGCGCCAAACACCGTGAGCGTGCTGCGCAGGTAGGGGTAAACCACTATTTAGGAAAACCTTACCAAGAGACGGAATTGTTGGAAGCCATCCATCACCTACGGATACGTCCCTCGGCCCCTCGCCCGTCCCTTACGACTCGTGAAAGCGAGTCGGGGCGTCCCACGAGAACCAAAAATTGATCACCCGCCATGCAGACCCGATCCGCAATACGTAGTCTGTTTCTCCCTATAACTGGGGATCCTTTATTGCTGCCTAGTGTAGTATTGGCGGAGGTGATTGCCTATCGAATGCCAGAATCTCTCCCCAACAGCCCTCCCTGGCTACTCGGATTGATCGAATGGAGGGGAAGGCCAGTACCTGTAGTCTCTTTCGAGGAACTCTGTGGCCGTTCTAACTCAGGCACTCCGATTGGTACTCGAATTGCCATTCTCAATACCATTACCGGCACTCCGCAACTTCCTTTCTTAGGGGTACGTATCCAAGGTATTCCCCGCTTGGTATTGGTGCGAGAGGACGATCTGATCTTCCGTCAAGATGATGCCTGCTCACCCAACCCCAATATGTATGCCACGATCGAATTGGCAGAACAACCCGCAATCATCCCTGATCTGGAGTCGCTTGAATTATTATTGTCGTCTTACGTTACCAAAGAGTAGAACCATTGGTTTCAGGTCTTACATTTTGTATCTATGCCCTGTTGCTTTAATCAGAGTAGGTAAATACTTTGATGTGAGTCACGCTACCGTTAGCCAAGCAATGAGATAGAGAGAAAGTGGATGAATGTAAAGCCTGACTCCAATATTTTCAATGTCTGTAACATATAGGAACCTATAAGATGAGTATCCATACTTCTTTTGATTTTCCTAGGCATGGTGATAAGAAAAATTCTTCTTTCTTTGAAGAATACTTAGTTAAATTGCTGGATGATCGAGATCGCTCAGGATTAACTGGTGCCATCCATCAGATGGATGCTTTAATGATTACGGTGGAACCGGGAAACTCCCTTAATTATGTTGGGGAGCTTTGCCTCATGACCTCCTACCACTATTTGGTCACTCTGGAATCTCAAAACCATTATACTCACATCCTGCGTATTGATATGAGCGCGCCAGATATTCTGATACGTGAGGTGAAAGACGAAAATCATCGAGGTATCTTTCGTAGTTTGAACGAAGTTTATCCAATTGGTGCGTATAAACCTAATTCGAGATACATGGGAGAAATATTTCGAGTAAGTAACTCGCACGAAGTCGTGGAGATACAAAAATCCCGAGACGTACGCTTCTTCAATCAGGAACAAATTCGTAAGATGGAATTTCCTGGTAACATGGCTGTCGTTAAACCTTCACCCTATACTCATAATATCGTAGGCTATTGGGAACGACCTGACCCGGATATCCGAGTTTACGCATTGGGATGGAGCAGTATTCGTGACGACTTACAGGCAGTCTACCTTCAAGCCAAGGATACTCAACAAAAACTTGGTCTGAACAAAATTCTGTTTCCTATCGACCATTTAGCCACTCGGATCTATAGTCAAAACCGTGAGGCGTCCATTTTGGAATATCTAACCCTTACGAGTTACTATTATTGGGGTTCTTACGATATCGCTAATCAGAATTCCTCGACCAATGTTACAAAAAGCGTGCATTATCACAATGAGTTGGAATGTCCAGCCAAAGTGTTCACTGCTGCAAATTATCCATATTTCGTAAATCATTTGCTTGGCCTGCCCTCACCGACCGAACAATTTGTGCGTAACTTTGGTCCACGCTTACATCATTTGGCGATAGCGGTGGCAGATGGAGAAGTGGATGGTAAACCTAATATTGATTATGTTGTGAGTGCCTTGCGAGATTGCGGGCAGAATTTTTTGTTAGACGTAATCGGCTCCAAAGAAGAAGGTCTAAAACAAATATTTTCCAGTGCCTCTGAGTATTCTAGCCTAATCATCGAATATGTACAGCGGTTCGGTGATTTTCAGGGTTTTTTCACAAAGGAAAACGTTGCTGAATTAACGCGTGCGGCAAGTGTAGACGAAACTCTGAAAGCGCTGGATGTAGAGGTGCGTGGTGGTTAGCACGCCTCATTTTTGTACATTAACCCAAGTTGTCGACTATGCGGTAAGCGCGGAATAGTTAGCATCATTCACTGTCGATGATCAAAATCATCATGCTGCGATCCCGTTATCTCAGGCTAAGGATTTAAAGTGATTTATTTTATTAATAATCATAATGATACTCGATTCCGTTATTAGGCAAGACTGCACCCATGGAATTTAAAGACATCACCGCAAGTATCGCTGCACTCGTTGGTATGGTAGTTGGTATTTATAACTTCGTTCACGCACGTGCTGCTGAACGTGTTCATTTACGCGTTATTCCGAAATCTTCGTCGTTTTTGGGAAAAGGCAACAATGGTCGCAATGCCTATTTGCACAACGAAGATTTCTTTGATACCAACCATCCTGCACGTTCTAAAACGTTGTCCATCGAAATCAACAATCTGAGCAAATTTGCTGTCACAGTCAAAGAGGTTGGTTTACGTTCACGCTTTTCCAAGAAGCGAATGAGTCTGATTAATCCGGTGCTTTATGACGAAAAACCCTGGCCGAGAAAGTTGGATCCTCGTGAGATCGTTATTGTTCCGTTCGACTTCGCCACGCTCATCGACCACCCTCGTCTGCTCCACGTAACTCATGCCTATGCAACTACTAATTGCGGAACAACTTATTTTGGCAGTAGCTGCGCCCTTTGAGAATTAATCCGTGTTGTTAAGAAACATAAAAAATGGCCGGTAACCGAATCATCGACCGATATTCCCGCCCGATAGAATAATTAGTCTTAACTCACCGTCGATAATAGAAAATATCATGCTGCATTCTGTTCGTACCAAACTGTTAACCTTGGTGATCTCGATAGTAGTGGTGACGGTCGTTGCCACGACGGTCATCCATGCGTATCTATTTCGCACGCACCAGGCATGGTCGCTACAAACCGGCGCCCTGGCCGCAGGAACCGCCCTGCGTACCCTCTTAGAACACATCTATGAACGAGAGCCCAGCCTATCGTCGGAGGATACGAACGATATCAATCATTATTGCAGCGAAATGGTGGCGGTCCATCCCGCGCTAGCCGCAATTGGGGTCGTGGATCCCGCAGGGAAACGACTTTTTGGCGATATACCGAACGGAATAACTAGCTTCCGCGACGGTGTGTCTCTGGAACGAGTTCTGATGGAGGGTGAATCTCAATTCACCGAGGCGCGATTAGATCCCAATGACGAGGATGCATTCTCTACCGTAGCCCTGATACCAATTCATGATTTTCTTGGTAGGCACGCCGAGGTGATATTGGTAGTTCTGCGTGCGGATGCCATAGCCCGCGATCTAGGAACATTGATCCTGGTATCTCTCATCACTGGGTTGTTGGTGGCCGCTGTTGCCGCTGCGCTGGGCCGCTGGGGGACAGATCTGGTGGTGATATATCCCCTAGAGAAGTTGCTGCAGACCATTCGGGAGGTAACCGCCCGAGGAAAAGAAACGGGGGGACGGGTAGAAATCGACCGTGCGGACGAATTTGGAACCTTGGGCCAGGCGTTCAACGATATGCTGGAGCGGCTGGAGCGCTCCCGGGCCGCGTTGACCAGCAATGAGAAATTTTTAGAGGCCATTGTTGAGAATATCCCTATCTTGTTAGAGGTTCAGGAGGCAACGGATCTGCGCTTTGTGCGTTTCAACCGTGCCGGTGAGGCGATGCTTGACCTCCGACGCGAGGATTTGTTGGGTCGTACCCCGCGCGAGGTTTTCCCGATAGAGGCTGCAACGCGCTATATCTCCCGCGATCAAGCCATTCTCGCCGCTGGGGTGCCGGTAGATGTACCGGAGGAGCGGGTCCAGACCGAGACCCTGGGGGAGCGTATCCTCTACACGCGCAAGATCCCCATCCTCGACGAACAACGACGGCCGGTGTATCTACTCGGGATCTCGGAGGACATTACGGAACGGCGACACCTCGAAGAGATTCGTCGGTTTGGCGCCTTTCAGGCAGGTATCGCGGAGATGAGCGTATCGGTGCTTCACAATATCGGTAATGCCATCACTGCGGTGACCGACGATGCCGAGCAGATCCTGCGAGGAACCGAGGATCTGGGTAGAGTAGCGGCGTTGTTGACCGCAGATGTCGAGCGTACCACCGCTACTTTGCCCATCATGGACGAGCAGCAGGCGAACACCTCGGAAAGAGAGCTTAAGCGCGTGGTCATGCGCCTGCTGGCGGTGCAGCGGGAAGTCGCTCGAACCATTGCCCAGATTCAAAGCGAAGGGCTCAGGGAACGGGCCGAGCGCATCGGGCGTAGTGTGCGCCATATTGCCGATATCGTCCGAATCCAGCAGAGTGCAGCGTTGCCCAGCGGTGGCGCGGCCGCGTTCAGCCTGCAACGAGCCGTCAATGATGCCCTAGTGATGCAGGGAGAAAGCCTGACCCGGCATGAGGTGGCCATCAGCGTAAACCTTGACCCGAGCGTGGATGAGATCACCACCTATCGTAATCGATTGTTGCAGGCACTCATCAATATATTCAAAAATAGCTACGAGGCTATTCGCGAACGTCAAGGAGAGGAGCCCATTGCCGGACTTATTACTATTACCAGTAAATCCGTAGCAGAAGGTCGACTGGAATTGCGGATCACCGATAACGGTATTGGCATTGACTCAGTCCATCTGCAAGACATATTTCGCTTTGGTTATTCTACAAAGGCACGCGGCAGTGGTTTTGGTCTGCATTCCGTCGCTAATTTTATACAAGAACAGGGTGGGTCGATTGGGGTAAAGAGCGCTGGATTGAATCAAGGCGCGGAATTTATTATTGAGTTACCAGTACGCCAAATTCGTAAGGAACCTATAGACTAATCATCACGAAAACGCAAAGACTTGAAAAGTAAAGTTATTAATAGAATCGATAGTTATCAATGGGCATTGCCTTGGTCTTAAAAAACCTTCATTCCTCCATAGGAAAACGCAGAGGTTACTAAATAATTTCTCTGCCTCCGCATCATGAGATAATAACCATGCGGAATTTTTTCCGGAAAATCGACAAATCGATGACAGTATATTTTGGGAGGCGGTCATTGCTTTTGCTGCTTTTTTTGGGGTGTGTTTCTTTTCCTTAACGGCAATATGATATATGGAATCTCCTACTACTCTCGGAATCTCAAAATCGACCAATGGAGTGGAGATGGCGCGGAATGCCCCGCTAAATCTCAGAATCTTAGTCATTGACGATGATGAGGCCATTCTTACCACCTACCGCAGTATCCTTCAGCCCCGTGCTACTGGGGCGGAGTCGTTGCTGGCCTTACTCGGAGAGAACGCGCCGGGAGCGCGTGAATACTTCGATGTGGTCACTGCGAGCCAAGGGCAGGTAGGTGTGGAGCGAGTACGTGAGGCACTCGCACAAAATTCCCCCTTCAGCGTAGTTTTTGTGGATATGCGTATGCCTCCGGGTTGGGATGGATTGCGCACTGCCCAGGCCCTGCGCGCCCTTGACCCGAATCTCTACATCGTGGTCGCTTCCGCATACGCTGATTACACGGCGGACCAGATCCAGACGGCGTTAAGTCGGGATGCAGTGTTGCTACGCAAACCTTTCGGGCGCGATGAGGTCTATCAGCTCGCTCGTACCCTTGCCCAGGGCTGGACCAACCGACGTGCTTTGCAAGACCTCAACCTTGCCTTGGAGGCGCGGGTGGCCGAACGTGCGGCGGCGCTCCGTCATCGTTTAGCGTTGGGACAGGTGTTGGCGGAGATCTCCACGCGCTTTGCCACCGTGCGCGAAGAACGTCTGGCGCACGACCTACCTTGGGCGTTGGAACAACTTGCGCAGATCGTTGAGGTAGACCGTTGTTATCTGGCGTTGTGGGAGGCGAACGGAGAGGGCGTCGAGGTCTACGAACACGCTTCCCCCACAGCAGTACAAAATGCCCCTATTGGCCTGGAGGACCTGGTCGGCTCGTTTCGTACCCTGCTGGAAACGGGGGAGATGAATACGGAAGCTCCACTCGTTTCGCAGGTAACCGTGGTCGTACCATTGATTTGGGGAGGGCAGCCGCGCGGCGTGGTGGGTTGCGAAATCGTGGGGCGGGAGCGTCATTGGCCAGCAGAAGACGTAGACCTACTGACGACGTCTAGCCGCATCATCGGTCGTGCCCTGGAAAATCTGGAAGTGGCCCGCGCCCTGTACGAGAGTGAGGCACTGTTCCGCTCACTGGCGGTTTCCTCACCACTCGGTATCATGCGCGCTGCGCCGCCGGACACTGTACCTACGTCAATGACCGAGCCGCGACCCTCTGTGGTCTGTCCGTCGGTGACTGTCTGGGCACGGGTTGGGTGCTTCATCTCCACCCCGAGGATCGGGAGCGGGTATGGCAAGGGTGGGAGTCCATTCGGATTGCGCGGGTTCCGTTCCGAGACGAATATCGTTTCCTCCACAGTGATGGTGGCGAACGATGGGTCATCGGTACGGTTATCCCCCAGTGCAATGACGCAGGCGAAGTGATTGGCTTGGTCGGGACACTTACGGATGTCACCGAATTGAAGACCACCCAGGCGGCCTTGCAGCGTGCTAATGACGCGCTACGTGCAATAGGGCACTCCGCTGGCTTGTGACCGATGAGAAAACAAAAGTCTAAAGTTCGAATAATTAAAAATTGTTTCTCTTTCACCGCAAGAAAGTTTTAATTATTCTGGCTTTACTTCTGATTCTGTTTCTTTTGCGACTTTATGAGGAATAATTCTATGACACCACGTTCGTTTGTTTTATATTGTTTGCTTGGATTTTCTGTCGTTACCACCCTCGTTGCCGAGGAGGTGAAGCCGACGCCCCAGCCGTCACCCTCTCCCGAAGAGATTGCCGCCCTTCAGGAGAAGATTGCCTCCTCTCCCGAGGCTATTCTTCAGGGCGGTATTGCTGCGCTGACCGAACAACTTAAGCGGGGAGGCAGCCAAGAGGAAACGCTGGCTTTTCTGGGGCAGAAGATTGCGCGTTACTTTGATTTCGGTTATATGGCGCGCTTGTCCGCTGGTCCTCATTGGAACAGCCTAAATGATCAGCAGCGGCATGTTTTTGAAGAACGCTTCCGGGTGATGTTCTTCCAATCATTAGCCAGTCAGGTCTCCAATCTAGGCAATCCGCAGATCCAATTCTATCCCGCCCGACCAGGGAGTTCTGAGAATGAGATAACGGTAAGCGCTCGCGTTACTCAACCGCAGGGTATTCCGATCCTTATGGATTTCCGCTTCTATCGTAACGATCAAGAAGGCTGGAAAGTTTTCGACGTAGTGGCTGACGGTAGTAGTGCGGTACTTTACTATCGTCGTTTCTACGCCGAACTTGTGGGTCGTTACGGTATCAATGCCCTACTGGGCGCTAATTGAAAAGCAATCACCTCCCCCTGTAAAGAGAGTCCATCTTGGCTGCGCTTCCGGGGGCGATCGAAACGATTGTAATTGCAATACTTGTCCCGCTTGGTGCGGGTTAGTGAGTTCACTTTTTGGAGTACACGATGGCTATTGAACGTACCCTTTCCATTATCAAACCCGATGCTGTGGCCAAAAACGCCATTGGAGCCATCATTGCACGTCTGGAGCAGGGCGGATTGCGCGTAGTGGCCGCGCGGATGGAGCACCTTACTCAGGAAAAGGCCGAGGGTTTCTACGCCGTCCATCGGGAGCGGCCCTTCTACCGAGATTTGGTCCGGTTCATGACCTCCGGCCCAGTTTTGGTTCAAGTATTGGAGGGAGAAAACGCCATCGCGCGCAATCGAGAGCTAATGGGGGCTACTAATCCGAAAAATGCGGCGCCAGGGACCATTCGCGCTGACTTTGCCGCCAATGTCGAGGAAAATGCGGTTCATGGTTCGGATGCCCCCGAAACTGCCGCAGTTGAGATTGCCTACTTCTTCGACTCGCAAGGACTTTGCCCACGTACTCGGTAGTCTGCCGTTATTAATTTGATCGTAGCCGTTCACTCTATCTTCTCAGCGGGAGGGGGTGGACGGTTATCTTCATAAAGAAATAATGGAATTATACCAAAACGACGACCAATATCATGCCGGAATGGCGTGGGGGCCGACCACATACTAATCACCTGAATATCGACCATCGCTGTTGATAAGACGGCCTAACCTTGATGACATTAACCCGGTGAGCTCGCTAGCCCCATCTACAGTAATCACCGCCCGCGTTTCCTTGGAAACGGCGAAGGCCTGCGCCATCACACCGAATGCATCATCGAGCCTTTCCATCGACCTTTGCGAATCTCCCTCACCCCCAACAATAAGTGCGGATGCAGTTAATCTATTGGATCTAGACCGGCGTGCCATGGAGGCATTTTTCGTCGGATTGGGTGAGAAACCGTTTCGGGCAGTTCAGGTTCTCCCCTGGATCCACCGTTTCGGTGTCGTTGATTTCAACGCGATGACCAATTTGAGCAAGTCGCTACGGGCACGTCTCCAGGAAATTGCCCACATTACGCCCCCTGAGGTCCTGCTCCACCAAGAGGCCGCAGACGGAACTCACAAATGGTTGATGAAACTTCGCGATGGTCAGGCCATCGAGACGGTGTATATCCCTGATGGTGAACGCAATACCCTGTGCGTTTCCTCGCAAGTGGGGTGTCCTCTGAAGTGCGCCTTTTGTTCCACCGGACACCAGGGTTTCAATCGCAATCTGACCGTGGCCGAGATCATTGGTCAGGTGTGGATCGCCCACCGCTGGCTTGGTCACGACCTGCGTAGCGGCGTCCGGGCGGTGAGCAACGTGGTGGTGATGGGTATGGGGGAACCGCTGCTCAACTTTGACAACGTGGTCGCCGCAATGGATCTGATGCTCGATGACCTGGCCTATGGGCTGTCGTGGCGTCATGTAACCCTAAGTACCGCAGGGGTGGTTCCCGCCCTGGATCGGTTGCGCGAGGTTTCGCCGGTCAATCTCGCCCTTTCTCTGCATGCCACCGATGATGCCTTGCGTGACCAATTGGTTCCCATTAATCGTAAATATCCCCTCGATGAATTGTTTGCCGCCTGTCGACGTTACCTAGCGGTCGATGGCGAACATCATCTAACAGGGGGATCGCATCGCCATATCACCTTTGAATACGTTATGCTGGAAGGGGTCAACGATTCCCCAGAGCAGGCCCGTGCACTGGTTCGACGGCTACGAGGATTACCTAGTAAGGTCAATCTCATCCCCTTTAATCCCTTTCCCGGAACGTCTTACCGACGATCTCCGCAAGAAAATATTGACCGCTTTCGGGATATCCTACTTGCGGCGGGCCTCATTACTATCACCCGTAAAACTCGTGGCGGGGATATTGACGCTGCTTGTGGTCAACTCGTGGGACGGGTGACCAAACGATTAGGATCGACTTCACCTCGGCATTTGCATACCGAGAAAAATATTCCAGGTGCGATTCAGGAAGTAAATGCAACGGTGGTACCCGAGGATGGTGTATCCAGCGCATCTCATCGATTTGTAGGTGAAGCCAAATTGCGCCCACGCTTCTTTCAATCCGTTAATGAGAAAATCTCATGACAGGCACTCACTCTTTATGCTGGAGCTGGGGGCGCACGCTGGTGGGTGCGGGATTATTGATTTTTGCTACGGGCTGTGCGGGTCCATCTAACTCGGTTGCAGATGCCTATGAATCGAAACCTCGTAATCCCGCCGAGGCCTATGCCAATCTGGGGCGGCAATATCTACTTCGAGACAGTCTCGATCTAGCTCTGACCCGCCTACAACGTGCTATTCGCTTGAATCCCGATCTACCCGCTGCCCACCACGATCTAGCGGTGGTTTACAGTAAGATGGGCAACCTCGATGCTGCTGGTGATGAATATCGTATTGCACTGAAACTCATCCCAAGAGATCCGACGACCCTCTACAATTACGCGACCTTGCTCTACAACCAAGGTAATTATTCCGAGGCGGAGACCCAACTCCAGACGCTGATTAGTAATCCCACAGCGGACAACCGTACTCAAGCTTATGAGGCGCTGGGCTTAATAGCGATCAAACTCGGTGATTCGGCTAAGGCTGAGGGTTATCTCGAACAATCTTTACGGACTGACGCAAATCAGCCTCGTGCCCTCTTGGAATTAGCTCAGATCGCCCTAGATGGAGGACGCCTACCCCAAGCAAAAAATTATTTCCGACGCTACCAAGAGATTGTCCACGACACCCCCGAAGGATTGTGGTTTGGTGTTCTGCTGGAACGAGCCCAGGGAGATGACAGAATGGTCGCCGACTATAGCCAGCGGCTGCGGGTGAAATTCCCCGACTCTCCCCAGGCACGTCAACTCTACGCTGAACGAATTAATCGCCAGTAATCACTGAGCGTTATCAGAAAACTCTAGTTGATTATTATTTCGTCATTCTAGCATTCCCTGCCGAAACCACGGCGAGCACTAAAACGGTATAATTGAGACCCGAATCATGCAGGTCACTTCTCGGACGCGCCTCCAATTGAGGTTGCAGAATACAGTTTTTGTCGTATTGTTCCTGACGATGATTGGACTGTTCGCCAATTTGTCGACCCGTTATACCTTTCGGGTAGATTGGACCGCCAACGGACGCCATACACTAAGTCAGGCAAGCGTAACCCTATTGGCACGGTTATCGGGGGTAGTGCAGGTTACGGCCTTTGCTAAAGACCTCGACTCCCTACGCCGCCCCATTACAGAATTCGTGGAGCGTTATCGTCGCTATAAATCCGATCTCCGCTTGGAATTCGTTAATCCCGAAACTGCGCCGGATCGTGCGCGGACGCTGGGTATTCGAGTGGGGGGGGGAGGTCGTCATTGAGTATCAGGGGCGAACTGAGCGACTGACGACTCTAACCGAACAGGCCATGACCAATGCCCTAGAACGACTTGCCCGTGGTGGGGAGCGTTTCGTGGTCTTTCTCCAGGGGCACGGCGAACGCGATGTCCGCGGCAAGGCTAATGCCGATCTCAGCGCCTTTGGGCGGGCGCTTCAGGGTAAGGGACTACGGGTAACGACGCTAAATTTAGTCACGGCGCACCAAATCCCGGACAACACCGGATTACTCGTGATCGCAGGACCACGGGTGGATTTATTGCCGGGGGAGTTTACGGTGGTCCGTGACTATCTAGAACGAGGCGGTAATCTACTATGGCTGGTGGAACCTGGTTCCCTCCATGGCCTAGAGCCATTAGCGCAGGCCTTGGGGGTGGACCTACCACCGGGGACGGTAGTAGATCCGGCGGCGGTACAACTCTTTGGGGCGGCCTATGCCTTGGGTTCCCGGTATTATCCGCACCCGGTGACTCGCGACTTCGATATGGTGACTCTCTTTCCTGAAGCTGTGGCGATTCGGACACACGCCTTTGAAAATTGGCACGTCGCGCCATTGGTGGAAAGCGGTACGGACAGTTGGTTAGAGAGTGGTCCATTGTCTGGGACGGTGGCCTTCGATTCTGGTATCGATACCCATGGCCCCTTACCAATTGCCGTAGCGCTTACTCGTCCAATTCCCAATACGGTAACCTTGCCCAGTATCCGTCCCGAACCTACGAAACCAGACCCGGATACTGCATCGGAAGATGCTGCAGAGGAAAAGCCTCCCTCAAGTCCCGAGCAACGGGTAGTAGTCTTTGGCGATGGTGATTTTCTGTCGGATGCCTTCGTGGGTAACGGAGGCAATCTGGATCTCGGGCTGAATTTGATCAATTGGCTAGTTCACGACGAGAATCTGATCAATATCCCCGCCCGCGCTGCCCCGGATACCTCGTTGCATTTCTCCTCGATGGCACTGTTGATACTGGCGGGGGGTTCTGATTCTGATGCCGCTGGTTTTGGTGGGTATCGGTGTGACGATATGGTGGCGGCGGCGCAAGGCGTAACGATATCTACGTATCGGAATTCTGTATTCGCGAACATGAACCGTCAGCTAGAGCGTTTTCACGAATGTCACTACGCAATCAATTAAATCTCGCCTTGCTCGCGATGGTGGTAGGTTTGGCGGGGGTCATGTTGTGGAAACCGGGCATCAAACCGCCCGAATCTCCGCCGTTGTTGGCTGCCTGTGTGCCGGAAACGGTAACTCGGGTGATCATCGAGCGGGCCGGTCATGCCACGGTGACCCTCACTCGTGTGGATACGACGTGGCGTGTGGAGGCTCCTTTTTCTGCCCCGGCCAACGCATATCGGATTCGTACACTGCTCGACCTGTGTCAAGCGCCGAGCCACTCCCGTTATCCCATGGCATCGGTGGATCTCGCCCCGTTAGGGTTGTTGCCGCCGCGTGCGGTGATCCATCTGGGTGGTGTAGAGCTACGCCTAGGTAGTACCGAACCGGTGGAAGGGCAGCGCTACGTTCTATTCAAGGATACCGTGCATCTGATCCAGGACAGTCTCTACCCAACCGAGGACGATGCGACCGGTTTTATCGATCCTGCTTTGTTACCCAAGGAGGCACGGATCGTGGCGTTGTCACTGCCTGCCTTGCCGGGAAGTGCTGCCTTTGGCGTGACGCTTACCGAGGGACGCTGGCGTCTCGACCCGCCGCGCCCGGACTTGTCCGCAGATGTAGTCTCAACGCTGATGGAGCAGTGGCGTCGGGCGCGTGCGTTGGAGGTGCGCCTCGATGCCCCCGAGGAGGCCCTTGGGACTGTAACTCTTACCCTGGAGGGTGTAACAACGCCTTTGCTTTTCGATGTGTTGTCCCTGTCTCCCGAGGTAGTACTGCGTCGCACGGACCTCGGGTTACGTTATGTCTTCCCTCGTGATACCGCCACGGGTTTGTTGTACCTCCCTATCCCTAGTGAAATTGTGCCGGTAATTCCTGCGGTCAATTAGTGTCTGGCGGCGGATTCAACTTTGAAGTGTAACGGGGTATCGTCAAACGTTGTCTCAAAGCGTGGCTGTCGCAGCTATGTTCCTGGCTATGCCCTCATCGGGGTATTTCCCAAGAGAAGTTTCCGATTTACCTGGGACTTTTTGAATTCGTACATAACGCCAGGCGGCGTGGTCGGGCTTTGTTGGGATCGCTCCTGTATGTCTTGTTACAACCGGCGGCATGTCCTCAACACTCAATCAATACCTTCGCCATTAAACTACGGGCTCTGGCAAGTTAACGCGGCCAAGAGAGGCCACCTGCCTGACGATGGCGTCAATGGAAATTGGCTCAGGGATTTGCGGAAGCCATTTTAAAGTTTCGCGGACATACTTTCCCGCGCGGAACCAAGCCTTGAGGTCAATGATGCTCATGCCGACGAACTTGGTTTGTCGCCTCAAGAGATGCGAAACATTGACCATGAAGAAGGCAAGGTTGGCAGCATTGATGGCAGGGCGTTCGTTGACGGACATGAAGTCGTCGAGCCCCCAGAACTGCTTGGCGTCACGAAAGTTGAACTCGATTTGGAAGCGAAGCGAGTAATAGTCCATCAGCTCATTCCAGGCGAGGGCGAGATCGGAACTGAAGAGTAGAACATGGGCAGACTTGAGGGTTTTTAGGTTCGTTTTGATGATGATGACGACGTTGAGCAGTTCCGTGAATTTCTTGTGGCGCAAGCTCATCTGGTAGATGTCGGTACGGAGGTTGTCTTCGACCACGGAGAATTTACGGAAATGCTCGGGAAGCTGGCCGTAGTCGAGGCGAGCGCCATACTTTTTGCGTGGTCCCCGGCCGGATTGAAGACCCTCGTAGGGGAAATAAAGCGCGGAATCGTGGCGTAGCTTGGAAATGAGATGGAGACCACAGTGTCGGACCAATTGGACCCCGGCGTTGTGGCCGAGAGCCCCGTCATAGACGAAGTAGAGCAGCGGGAGGTCGGCGCCGACCAAAACCTGCAGGGCTTGGATCGCGTCCCGTAAGAATCGCTGGAATGCCGTCAGTTCTACTTCAGTGCGGACTTGGTTGCGGCTCCCCTTGGGGCGGCCGCGTCCCCGTTTGACGGTTGGCCGGGATGGAGCCGTCGGAGGTTTTTCCGGAGGGATTACCGGTAGCGTCATCACGGGATAGGACACACGGTCGTTGACCGAGGTCAGCGAGAGGCACAAATGGCATAGGCTGGGAAGCGGCTTACCGTAAATGGAGGAGAAGAACCGGCCTATCCCATGGGTATGGCGGCCCGCCTTGGGTGTCACCACTTCGTCTGCGGTGAGCAATATCACGCAGGGAACTCGCATCAGGTGGCGACGGATGAGGTGCCACTGTACTTTTTCCCACGGTATCAGGGTGTTGAAGAAACGCTGGACCGTGCGATAACTGCCGCCGGCTTCCGTCCAGCGTGAAATACCCAGCATGGTGACCCGCCCCGTCATGGTCAGAAGCGCGGCCACTACACGGGCTAGACGGCGCAAAGTGGTAGCGTTGAGGCAAGGAGCCAAACACGCCAGAAAAAATAAAAGGTCCATCGGCTCCCCTGCGAGCAGCTGGATTAGTGGCCGCTAAGTATACCCTCTAACTTCCTGTGGTCATCAAATTTGGCGAACGTATTGAACTGCTGAGAATATTTCTGAGCGTTTGGCACAACTGATAGAAAAAGTAAAAGTGTGGCTTCCCCGGCTCCTTCAGAGAAACACATGAGTGGCAGGGATTTGAGCCGACAGATGCCCACACCCTCGCTACAGTATCGAGCGCAAGCTGCAGCCATCTGTTAGATCTGGCTACGTCAATGCGCTAAAAAATTAAACATCGAGTGTAAGGTATTTCGCAATTTGCTCCTGACTTCGTGTTTTGATCCACCGTGTTTTTCTCCCCCCTCTCAACAGGGGGGAGTGGTTACGTTTTGACGAGGAGTTGGTGTAGGTCGTGGCTAAGTGGGTAGCTTCGCCAAGCTAGGGACGACGCCGGCGGGGGGGGGGCTGAGCGAGAAGAGGAACCCGTGCTGCGGTCGTGGTTTTTACCGGGTCGCCCATGCTCGCGGGAGCGGCGCAAGGCTTCCGCAGAGGGCGCGATGGTATTGGCGAGGAGATCAGGGTTGAATTCTCCAGCGGGGATCTTGAAATTTAGAAAGGCCTCTATCTCGGGCAGAAAGAAGGAATAACGTTCGCAGGCGAAGCTGATCGCGTCCCCTGCCGCCCCGGCGCGGGCGGTGCGCCCGATACGGTGGACGTAGTCCTCGGGGTCTTGGGGAAGGTCGTAGTTGAAGATGTGGCTAACGTCGGGGATGTGTAGCCCGCGTGCCGCTACATCGGTGGCTACTAGTACCGGCAGATCCCCACGTTGAAATTGATCGAGCAGCTTCATGCGCTTGATCTGAGGGACATCACCGGACAGCACCGAGGCACGAATGTGGTTGGCCACTAGATGGACGCGCAATTTTTCGGCCTCGGCTTTGGTGTTGACAAAAACGATGCTGCGTCGTGGATCCATTGTGCGCAACATACCTACCAATAGTGGTAACTTTTCTTCGTTGGCGGTGTAGTACACACATTGGCGGACTTGCTCTACAGTCTTCCGGTCGGGGGCGATCTGGACTAGGTGTGCCTCGTGCATATGTTCGTAGGCCAACTCGTAGACCCGCCACAGCAGGGTGGCTGAGAACAGCATGTTGAGGCGCCGTTGGGGAGGGGGCATACGCCGGAGCATAAAGCGTACGTCGGCGATGAAACCGAGATCGAACATTCGGTCGGCCTCGTCCAGTACCATGACCTGAATCCCTTTGAGACCGAATATCTGCTGTTTGTGATAGTCGATGAGGCGCCCAGGGGTGCCGATCAGGATGTCCGTGCCCTCGGTCAGGTTGGTGCGCTGACTGTCGTAGCCGGTTCCACCGTATGCTAGGCCCAGGCGTAGATTGGTATACCGCCCCAGTGCCTCGGCGTCCTTGTGGATCTGAATGGCCAGTTCTCGGGTCGGGGCCATGATCAGCGCCCGAGGAGAGGGGTGGTCCGCTACAGGGGGGTGACGCAGGAGGTGGGCGAAGGTGGCAAGCAGAAAAGCGATGGTCTTTCCGGTACCGGTCTGGGCTTGGCCCGCGATATCTCTTCCAGTCAAAGCGATGGGTAGGGTGTCCGCCTGGATCGGCGTGCAGTGGGTGAATCCCAGTTCGGCGAGTCCCTGAAGCAATGGTTGGGGCAGGTCAAAACCGGAGAAATCTATTTTAGTTAGATAGTTATCAGTCATTTTCGGGGGGTGTGGTAGCAAAAAGGGGCGGTTTGGGCTTGCAACAAACGTTCGATTGGGATGAAATTCAGCCATCTCTTGGTCACACAGGGTAGCCTCTGTCCTGGCGCCCATTATCCATACTTCCTCAGCTTTCTGTTTTTCTGGAGATAAAGGTTTCCTATGAGTGCCAACATCGCAACCATCACCGATGACTCCTTCGAGGAGGACGTGCTTCACTCTTCGGTGCCAGTTTTGGTCGATTATTGGGCGGAGTGGTGCGGGCCATGTAAGTCGATCGCACCAGTCCTAGACGAGATTGCCACAGAGTACGCTGGACGTGTCAAAGTCGCCAAGCTCAACATCGATCAGAACCCAAAAACCCCTCCTCGTTACGGCATCCGTGGTATTCCCACGCTGATGTTGTTCAAGGATGGTCAGATAGAGGCCACCAAAGTCGGTGCTGTCTCCAAGTCACAACTTGCTGCCTTCATCGACCACAATCTGTGATGGGCATTATCTGCGGTGTCGACCGCTGTCATGGTATTCGATCAGGTAGGTTGTTGTTTCCTGGTGGTACGTGACAGTGGTTGAGGCCTTGCCGGTGTCGCAGGTAGTGCTGTTGTTTGGCACAATGCTGATGCCTCTGTTGAAAGTTGCTGATCAGAGGCGACAGCACTGTACGCGCGGGTGGCGAGTGGTTACCATGCGCATGGTTGCAAGTTTTGTAGTGACCGCCTGTAGAAAGGTCCCGAATCTTTGGTTCACGCTGAAGGCACAACCGGGCCTGTTGAAGCAGAATCCGGGCACCATTTGTCTTACTGGATAAATGGATGGGTTTTGGAAAACGGTTGCATCCTGCCGCGCCGCTAGCTTTTAGGGCTGGACGGCGTCTGGTGGAGGTGCTATGGTTTCCCCGCGTAAATTCCTCAAGACGCCTTTGTGCCCAATCCGGTGTCTGTCGACTCCCTAATCTGTTCCGCATACCTCCCTAAGTCCTTCCCGGGGCTGTGCTGTGCCCGTATTCCCTACGTGGCTGGCATTGTTCCTGACCTGACTTTTTACCACTATGAATCTTACCGAACTCAAGAAAAAAAGTGCTGCTGAAGTGATCGATGTCGCCCAAGCCATGGGTATTGAAGGAATGGCGCGTTCCCGTAAACAGGATGTGATCTTCGCTATTCTCAAGGCCCATGCCCAAAAGGGGGAGGATATCTACGGCGACGGGGTTCTGGAAATTTTACAAGATGGGTTCGGTTTTCTGCGCTCCGCAGACAGTTCCTATCTTGCCGGTCCAGACGACATCTATGTCTCTCCCAGCCAGATTCGTCGTTTCAACCTTCGTACTGGTGATACCGTCTCTGGCAAAATTCGTCCCCCGAAGGAAGGCGAACGATATTTTGCCCTCCTCAAGGTTGGCGATATCAATTTTGAATCGCCAGAAAATTCCAAGAACAAGGTCCTGTTCGAGAATCTTACCCCGCTCTTTGCAAATCAACGTCTCACCCTGGAACGCGGTAACGGCAGCTCCGAGGATGTTACGCCGCGGATCATTGACCTCATTGCCCCGATCGGAAAAGGTCAGCGCGGGCTCTTGGTGTCACCGCCCAAGGCGGGTAAGACTATGATGTTGCAGAGTATTGCCCAGAGTGTTGCCTATAACTCGCCGGACAGTTACCTGATCGTTCTGTTGATCGATGAGCGTCCCGAAGAGGTAACCGAGATGCAGCGTTCGGTGCGTGGGGAGGTAATTTCCAGTACCTTCGACGAACCGGCAACCCGTCATGTGCAAGTAGCGGAGATGGTCATCGAAAAGGCCAAGCGTCTCGTCGAGCATCGCCGTGATGTAGTAATTCTGCTCGATTCCATTACTCGCTTGGCGCGTGCCTACAATACCGTTGTACCTTCTTCTGGTAAGGTCTTAACGGGAGGCGTGGATGCCAATGCCCTGCATCGACCCAAACGCTTTTTCGGCGCCGCACGCAATATCGAAGAGGGCGGTAGCCTTACCATTATTGCCACGGCGCTGATTGATACCGGCTCACGTATGGACGACGTAATCTACGAGGAGTTTAAAGGGACCGGTAATATGGAGATCCACCTGGATCGCAAGATCTCCGAAAAGCGTACCTTCCCAGCGTTGAACATTAATCGTTCCGGTACGCGGCGTGAAGAATTGCTCACCGAGCCCGACGAACTTCAAAAGATGTGGATCCTACGAAAACTCCTCCATCCAATGGATGAGATCGCCGCTATGGATTTTCTCTTGGAGCGAGTCAAAGCCACCAAAACCAACCTGTCCTTCTTCGATTCCATGAAACGTTCCTAAGGTATGCATCGTTGTCTGGCCGGTTTGTTGAAGCATCCTATCCTTAATCCCGCGATAATTCTCCGTGGGCCTCGATAAACTCCCGCACGAAATGTTCCGGACGCATCCCGGAAAAATGTCCCACCACTACTCCGTTTCGAAACAGGAGGCAGGTGGGGAATCCGCGCAGCCGATAGTGTCCGGCAAGATGCATGTTTTCGTCCGCTTCGACCTTGGCGAGCACTACCGCGCCGTGGTAGCTGCGCACGATTCGCTCCAACAGTGGGGTCAGGGAGCGGCAGGGGCCGCACCACTCGGCCCAGAAATCTACCAGCACCGGTCGCTGTCGCGAGACATCCACAACCTGGGTGGTGAAATCCTCTTCGCTAACATCGATAATCCAATCTTCGGGGGTTTTCACGGCTCGGGGTCCTTGTTGTGTACAGGTTTAGGGGAGGGGCATGTTAGCGTCATACCGCGCTGGTCACCAGGTGTGGGGAAATCAGTTGCTGTGAAGTTTTGGAAAGCGATAGTTGGTTGATAAAGTTGATCCAAGGGCGATGATTAAATAATCCAAGTTGTTACCTATGGCCCAATTCAACCGTTATTCCGGCAATCCCTGCCGGAATAACGACCTAACGAGTTGTCGGCAACAACCGGGACTAAATAGCTTTATTTATTGTTATTCAGAGGTTTAGACATCGGAGATCGGTATGAATCAGCGCAATGAAATGAAACATCAGGGGTGGTATCTGGGATGTGCCCTATGTTTGGTTGCCGCCATGGCTACTGCGGAAACGCCAGAGGTGACGGTTATGACTTCCACAGCAGCAGTGGCGCCTGCGGTGGAGGAACAGGGCACGACGGTAGCGTTTCCAGCCCCGGCGGAAGAGAAGGCGTTGGTACCGACGGCCCCTGTTCCTGCAGCAGAAGAGAAAACACCGGTAGCGGTGGTGGCGGAGCCTGCCCCGGTACCGCAAGAGAATTTCCCAGTATCGGCAGAGGCCCAGCCTTCGCCGGTCGATGCGAAGAGTCCGGCAACGGTAGTTGAAGAGAAGAGCCCGTCGGCAGCGATTGAGGAGAAACAATCACCGGTGGTTGCAGTCTCAGCGCCGGCCCCGACCGAGGTGGACCTTGCGTCTTTACGGGCGAGCCTGGCTAGGGCGGAAGCCGAACGTGACGAGGCTATCAACCATTTGGAGGGGATTCGGGCGGATGTCGATGCAATACGTCAGGCTCAGACGACCGCTCAGACTCGGGCCGTGGGACTGGAGGTTGATCTTCGTGCTGCTCGTACCCGGATCAATATCTTGGATAAAAATGTACAGACCGGGCGAGAGCAGGCGAGGCGTGATTCGGTTGCATTGGCGGACTTGGATTCAAGGCTTCATGACGCCTTGGACGCCGCCCAGCATTGCGGTGAGACCTTGGCAAGTTCCGAGGGACGTACCCGGACGGCTGGCGCTGAGATTGTCCATTTGCAGCAAGAGATACAGAACCTGACTCAAAATCGAGATGAATTGACGGTGAAACTCGCGGAACGGGAAGATACGTTGAGCAAGGTCCAAGGACAGCTTCAGGAACGGGAAGCGACCCTGACCGCTACTCAGAACCAGCTCACGGAACGAGAGACGACCCTGACCGCCACTCAAAATCAACTTGCTGCACGGGAAGAGGCGTTGACCAAGACCCAGGTACAGCTTCAGGAGCGCGATGCGAGCCTAACTGCCGTCCAAAACCAACTTGCCGAACGGGAAGAGACCCAGAGCAGGACTCAGGGACAGCTTCAAGAGCGCGAGGCAGCCCTAACCGCTACCCAAAACCAACTTGCCGCGCGAGAAGCAACGCTGACCAAGGTCCAAGAACAGATCCAAGACCGAGAAGCGACGCTGACCGCTCTCCAGAATCAACTCGTAGAACGGGACGCGATGTTGGCTAAGACCCAGGAACAACTCCAGGAGCGAGAGGCGAATCTAACGACTGCCAAAAATCAACTCGCTGCGGAAGAAACTCAGGCTACGCAGTTACGCTTGGATCTCGATGGAGTTACAAAAGAGCGAGATGAGGCTCGTACTCGCGTGGCGTCATTGGAAACAGAAAAGGTAGGGCTGGCGGGAGAGCTAGAGAAAACCAAGCAGGATCAGGCCGAAATAAATACCCGGTATACCGATCTGGAAGATCGTCACGGACAATTGATCACTACGCTGGCGCCTATGGATGGCGGTACGCTTGATATCAAGACCGCCCGTACCCAGGCGGCCGAGGCCTATGAACACTATCGTGTCCTTTGGGAAAAACATCTCGGTCGCAATCGTGATTCAACGGAATTGTTGACTCAGATCGAGCAGGCGCGCCATGATTTGTTTGTTGCCCAATATCGAGTAATGAGGGTGAGTGGGGGAGGGGAGCTTTATATTGTGCGTCCACGAGACTCTCTTTCGGATTTGGCGCGCCTCGCCTCTCGGGATGGTAGTCGTTGGGGTGAAGTTCGTGACGCCAATGCCCACCTGTTGACCAAGACTGGCCCATTGTTGGTGGGAACCCCACTAGTGGTGCCTTAACCATCGGGTAGGAATTACCTATCTATATGCAATTCGGTAACGTGGGTACGCCTTTTCGTGCCCATGAAGCAGGGCCGTTGCTGTCTATATTCAACCTCTATGTCATAGACACTAGACATTATCCGAAACCTATCCACGCCCCTCTCTTTTTGGGAGAGGGGCCGGGGGTGAGGACGGTAACTAGCTGAATATTAACTCCCGTCACCCCCATCTCTGCTCCTTTCCCAGGAGGAGAGGGAAGATTTCGGATAGTGCCTACTAGCGAAAAGCCCCATCTAAGTAAAAACGTAAGTCCACGCTGTAGTAGTAACCCTCCTTGTCGCACAATCCAACCAACCCTAGCCGGTGGTGTTCCAGACCTGGATATGGCCAGTAATGTTCCATAATTTAGATATTT